>NZ_JABFMQ010000015.1:0-132764 GCF_013359625.1 Herbaspirillum sp. C9C3 | reverse complement strand
CTTGTTACTCCCAAGAACCCTCGTTACGAAAGTAGCGAGGGTTTTTGCTTTGGGCGGCCGGTTTGTATTGATGTCCGTTTGCCCTGGCGAGAGCCGACATCTCGCCCATACGCGACGATCAGGTACACACGTTCTCTTAGTGTTATGCACAGACCCGCAGGCCACCGGCAAACGCTTGTGCATCAATTGACAGACAGGATCTTTGGTTTTGGTGCGTCCAGTCGGCCGTCAACCCTTGGCCCAGGCGGTTGCTGAAAAACAGGAACTTAGATTTATACACAGCCGGATTGACTGCGCACCAGGGCTGTTAATTTATGCACAGGTAAAAATCCAAGATTCCACCCGAATCCCCGCACACATACCGGGCACGGCAAACACACCCAAACGACAGACAATAAAAAAGCCGGCAGAGCCGGCTTCTTCATTTCCATCATGGCTGCATCATCATGATACGGACATGCCAACGACTTACTGCTTCGTCGCCACCGTCACCGTATTCTCATGGATGCCCCCGCCCAGTGCCTTGTACAGATCAATCGCATTGTTCAAGCGCAACTGCCGCGCCTGAATCAAGGCCTGCTGCGCCGAGAACAGATCACGCTGCGCATCCAGCTGATCCAGCGAAGACGCAATGCCGTTCTTGAAGCGCAGGTCGGTCAGTTTCAAGCGTTCCTGCTGGGCCGCCAGGAAAGCCTCCTGTGCCTTGACCTGATCCTCCAGCGAACCACGCGCCACCAGCGCATCAGCCACTTCGCGGAAGGCAGTCTGGATGGTCTTCTCGTAAGTCACCACGGCCTTGTTCTTGCGTACTTCGGCCAGATCCAGATTGGCGCTGTTGCGTCCGAAGTCGAAAATTGGCAGAGACAGCGAGGGACCAAAGCTCCACGCGCCCGAACCTGACTCGAACAAGCCTCCCAGCGTGCTGCTGGCACTGCCGAAGCTGCCAGTGAGCGAAATGCGCGGGAAGAAGGCCGCGCGTGCCGCGCCGATGTTGGCGTTGGCTGCCAGCAGACTCTGCTCGGCCGAACGGATGTCCGGACGATTGATCAGCAGGTCCGACGGCAGACCCGCCGGAATATCGGTGACGATCTTCTCATCCGACAGCAACTGCGCAGGCGGCAGATCCCCTACCTTCTTGCCCACCAGCAGCGTGAGCGCATTCTCGGCCTGCGCACGCTGGCGCTCCAGCTGAGCCTTGGCCACCCGGGCCGACTCGACCAGCGTCTGCGTCAGACGGAAGTCCAGCGCAGAACTGGCGCCCACGTCGAAGCGCCGCTTTGCCAGGTCAAGATCGGTCTCGCGCGACTTCAGGGTGTCGTTGGCCAGCTGCAGCTGTTCTGCATAGGAGCGCTCGGACAGATACGCCTGTGCCACCTGTGCCACCAAACTGATCTGTGCCGACTTCTGGGCCTCCTCTGTGGAGAGATAAGTCGCCAGCGCCGCATCCTTCAGGTTGCGTACGCGGCCGAAGAAGTCCAACTCGTAGGCTGGCACCGCCAGGCCGACCTGATAGCTGTTGCTGATGAACGGCTGCCCCGTCAGCGACTGACTGGCCGCAGTACGCGCGCGCGCAGCGCTGCCAGTGACGTTCAGGTTGGGCAGCAGATCAGCGCGGGCGATCTGATACTGCGCACGCGCTTCCTCGATGTTGAGCACGGCCGTGCGCAGGTCACGGTTGTTCTCCAGCGCAGCGGCGATCAGTTGCTGCAGACGCTGGTCCGGGAAGAACTGGCGCCAGCCCAGATTGACAGCCTGCAGCTCGGCACGGCCTGCTGCATCAGCCGGATAGGCCGCTTCCACCGGCGCTTGCGGACGGTCATAAGTGGGGGCCAGCGAGCAGCCCCCCAGTACGCCGGCCACCATCAGCGCTGCGCATAATTGCAGCAGGCGAGGCGAGCGCGGCAACGACATATTGGTCATTGTCATTCTCCACTATCAATCTTGGGCGAGTGGTCGGCGTCAAACTTGCGCTGACGCTCGCTGCCCTTGAAAATCTTGCGCACGACCACGAAGAAGATCGGCACCAGGAACACTGCCAGCACGGTGGCGGTAATCATGCCGCCCATCACGCCGGTACCAATGGCGCGCTGGCTGGCAGAACCGGCACCGGAGGCGATGGCCAGCGGCAACACGCCAAGAATGAAGGCCAGCGAGGTCATGATGATGGGACGGAAGCGCAGGTGCACCGCTTCCAGCGTCGCTTCGATCAGGCCCTTGCCTTGCGCTTGCAGATCCTTGGCGAACTCGATGATCAGAATCGCGTTCTTGGCCGACAGACCCACCACCGCAATCATCCCCACCTTGAAGTAAACGTCGTTGGGCATGGCGCGCAGCGTCACCCCAAGCAGCGCACCCAGGATACCCAGCGGCACCACCAGCATCACCGCCAGCGGAATCGAGGTGCTTTCATACAAGGCGGCCAGCACCAGGAACACCGCGATCAGCGACAGCGCATACAGGGCAGGGGCCTGGTTGCCGGAGGTCTTTTCTTCCAGCGACTGGCCGGTCCATTCGAAACCGAAGCCCGGCGGCAGCTTGGTCACGAAGGATTCCATCTCGGCCATGGCTTCACCGGTACTGCGGCCAGGGGCTGCACCGCCGGCGATCTTCATGGCCGGATAGCCGTTGTAGCGGATCAGCTGCACTGGACCATTGATCCACTTCGCGGTCACGAAGGCCGAGAAGGGCACCATGCCGCCATTGGCGTTGCGGGCGTACAAGTTGGTCAGATCTTCAGGTTGCAGGCGGCGATTGGCATCGGCCTGCACGATCACGCGCTGCTGACGGCCCTGGTTGGGGAAATCGTTCACATAGGCCGAACCCAGCGCCGTGGAGAGCACGCTGTTGATCGTCGAGAACGGTACGCCCAGCGCATTGGCCTTGTCGCGGTCGATGTCCAGTTGCAGCTGCGGCGCATCTTCCAGACCTTCCGGACGCACCCCGGCCAGCACCTTGCTCTGGGCCGCCATGCCCAGGATCTGGTTGCGAGCCTGCACCAGTGCAGCGTGACCCAGACCGGCGCGGTCCTGCAGACGGAAGGTGAAGCCGGTCGCATTACCCAGTTCCGGAATCGGCGGCGGGTTCAGCGGGAAGACGATCGCATCCTTGATCCGCGAGAAGGTGCCGAATGCCTTGTGAGCAATCGCATCAGCCGATTGCGACTTGTCGCGCTCGGACCAGTCCTTCAGCGGAGTAAACACCAGTGCCGCGTTCTGGCCATTACCGGAGAACGAATAACCCAGCACCGCAATGGCATGCTCCACCGCCGGATCCTTGAGATAGTACTGCTCGATCTGCTTGACCACCTCGGTAGTACGCGCGGTACTCGCGCCCGGCGGCAGCTGCACGTTGGTGATGATGTAGCCCTGGTCTTCGTTGGGCAGGAAGGATGCCGGCAGGCGCACATACAGCAGGCCCACGCACGCCACGATGACCACGTAGACGATCATGTAGCGACCGGCCTTGCCCAGCATGCGAGCGATCAAGCCCTGGTAGCCATTGGCGGTGGTGTTGAACTTGCGGTTGAACCAGCCGAAGAAGCCCTTCTTCTCGTGGTGATGCCCCTTTTCCACCGGCTTGAGGATGGTCGCGCACAGCGCCGGCGTGAGAGTGAAAGCCATCAGCACCGAGAACACCATCGAGGCCACCATCGACAGCGAGAACTGGCGATAGATCGCCCCCACCGCGCCACCGAAGAAGGCCATCGGGATGAACACTGCGATGAGCACCAGGGTGATACCGATCAGCGCGCCGCTGATCTGACCCATGGCCTTGCGGGTGGCGTCGGCAGGCGAGAGACCTTCCTCGCTCATGATGCGTTCGACGTTCTCCACCACCACGATGGCGTCATCGACCAGGATACCGATGGCCAGCACCATGCCGAACATGGTCAGCACGTTGATCGAGAAGCCGAACAGCAGCAGCGTGGCAAAGGTCCCCAATAGCGCCACCGGCACCACGATGGTCGGGATGATGGTGTAGCGGATGTTCTGCAGGAACAGGAACATCACCAGGAACACCAGCACGATGGCTTCGATCAGGGTCTTGACCACTTCCTCGATCGAGATCTTGACGAACTTGGAAGTGTCGTACGGGATGGTGTATTTCACGCCCGCCGGGAAGTACTTGGACAGCTCTTCCATCTTCTTGTGCACGGCCGTGGCGGTACCCAGCGCATTGGCAGTGGGCGAGAGCTGCACGCCGATGAAGGACGAGGGCTTGCCATCCAGGCGACCGGACGTGTCATAACTCTGGCCACCGACTTCGATGCGGGCCACATCGCGCAGGCGTACGCTGGAGCCATCGGCATTGGCGCGCAGCACGATGTTGCCGAACTGCTCGGGCGAGGTCAGCTGACCGTTCACCACCACGGTGGCGGCGATCTGCTGGGTGCCCGGGCTGGGCAAGGCACCCAGGGTACCGCCGGCCACCAGTGCGTTCTGTGCCTGGATGGCCGCCGTCACGTCGGCCGGAGTCAGGCTCAGGCCGATCAGCTTGTTCGGGTCGATCCAGATGCGCATGGCGCGTTCGGTACCGAACAGCTGCGCCTGACCGACACCGGGCACGCGCTTGATTTCGTTCAGGACATTGCGCGACAGATAGTCACCCAGCGCCACCGGATCAAGCTTGCCATCGGTGGAAGACAAACCGATGAAGAGCAGGAAGTTGGAACGCGACTTGGTCACCTGCACGCCCTGTTGCGTCACGGCCGCCGGCAGGCGGGCCTCGACGCGCTTCAAGCGGTTCTGCACATCCACCGCCGCCAGGTCCGGATTGGTTTCCGGCGAGAAGGTGATGGTGATCTGCACCTGGCCGTTGGCCTGGCTTTGCGACTCGATGTATTGCAGGCCATCGGCGCCGTTCATTTCCTGTTCGATCAGGCTGGTCACCGAATCGTCCAGGGTCTGTGCGGTTGCACCCGGATAGGTGGCCGTGACCACAATGGTCGGCGGCGCAATGTTGGGGTACTGGGACACCGGCAAGCCGGTGATGGCCAGCGCACCGGCCAGCATGATGAAGATCGCTAGCACCCACGCAAATACGGGGCGATCAATAAAGAACTTTCCCATCTGGCAGCCTCTTAGTTAGCTTTCGGTTGGGCACTCGCGTCCTGCTTGGCCGGCTGGCCGGCAGCGGCGGCGGGAGCGCCCGCGGGACTCCATTGGACCGGCTTGACGGTGGCGCCCGGGCGGACCTTCTGCAGACCCTCCACGATCACGCGATCACCTTCCTTCAAGCCATCGAGAATCTGCCAGTTGTTGCCGCGTGCGCCGCCGGTCTTGACCGGACGCGGTTCGACCTTGTTCTCGGCATTGACCACCATCACGATCGAACCGCCGGCGTCGCGCATCACAGCCTGTTGCGGCACCAGCAGAGCCTGCTCATCGACAGCCTGCTCGATCTTGGTCCGCACATAGGTCCCCGGCAGCAGCAGGCGCTTGGGATTGGGGAATTCGGCGCGCAGCGAGACCGAACCGGTGCTTTCATCCACACTCACATCGGAGAACAGCAGCTTGCCCGGCTGGTCGTAGGGCTGGCCGTTTTCCAGCACCAGGGTCACGCTGGCCTTGTTGTCGCCGACCTTCTTCAACTGGCCGGCCGCCATGGCCTGCTGCAGCCTCAACAGATCGGCGCTGGACTGGGTCACGTTGACATAGATCGGATCGAGCTGCTGCACCAGGGCCAGCTGGGTGGCATCCCCCTGGCCCACCAGGGCGCCCTCGGTCACCAGCGCGCGGCCGATACGGCCGGAGATGGGCGAGGTCACGGTGGCATAGCCCAGGTTCAGGCTGGCCGTCTGCACGGCCGCCTTGCCGGCGGCCACGTCGGCTTCGGCCTGCTTCTGGGCCGCCACGGCGTTGTCATATTCTTGCTTGGAGACGGCATTGACTTCCACCAGCGGCTTGTAGCGCTGCGCGGTCAGCGAAGTCTGGGTCAGGTTGGCCTGGGCGCGTGCCAGCGTGGCTTGTGCGCTTTCCAGGCTGGCCTTGTACTGGGCCGGATCGATCTTGAAGAGCACCTGGCCTGCCTTGACCTCGCTGCCTTCCTTGAAGACGCGCTTTTGCACGATGCCCGCCACCCGTGCGCGTACCTGCGCCACGCGGAAGGCTTCCACCCGGCCCGGCAGTTCATTGGTGATGGCCACGCGCTGCGGGGTGATGGTCACCACCGAGACTTCGGCCGGCGGCATCGGGCCGCCTTGCGCGGCGGGTTTCTGTCCGCAGGCAACCAGCGCGGCGGCAACGGCGACGGTCATGGTGAGGCGCGTGAAACGACTGACTGAGCTCATAGATATCTCGCACGAAAGTAAAGTTGAAGCCGCCAGGGGCGGCGATGAAACGAATTCGGTAGAACCGGTCACGACGATGATGCTGACCCTGTCATCCACAGTCGGAGGGGATGGATGTTCCAGGGCGCAGGTTGTTGCAATGCAAAAGATCCCCACCGGCCTCGCGGCCAGGGTGATGAATTTTTTTGCACTTGATGAACGGCAGGGACTTGAAGCGGATGCTATTATACATACATCCATGAATGTATGTATTTCTTCTCAACATCACATTAATTTAGCAAAATTGTTCGAGACGGCGTAGCAAAATATGAGCGATACCTTGCATTTTCGTGCGAAAGGGACTCAGATGCCGTCTTCGCTGCCGAGAACCTGAGCTCTTCCCTCTGCACAGCGGGTGTTGCCGCGCTGCCAGGAAGACGAAACAGAGGCCCTGATATTGTGCATGAATCTCACTTATTTCTTCATGACCATTGCTGCGCACATGAAGCCTTTGACGAATATGCGCCCGCGCCGGATGATGTGCATTTGCAACATGCGCATGGGATGGCGGGCCTGATGGGCGGCGTCATCGTTCTTTCTGCTGGAGCTTGCTGACATGGCCCGATCGACCAAGGAAGAAGCGCTGGAAACCCGTTCCCGCATCCTTGATGCGGCCGAGCAGGTGTTTCATGAGCGCGGCGTCTCCCAGACCTCGCTGGCCGACGTGGCCAAGGCGGCCGAGGTCACGCGCGGGGCCATCTACTGGCATTTCAAGAACAAGAGCGATCTGTTCGACGCCATGTGCGAGCGCGTGCGCCTGCCCATGGAAGCGGTACTGGAGGAGAATGCCAGCCCGCAGGTCGCAGATCCGCTGGGCCAGTTCCTGCGCAGCGGTGTCTATGTGCTGACCATGGCTGCGACGGACGAGCGCTGCCGACGCGTGTTCGACATCATCTTCAACAAGTGCGAATTCGCCGACGCCCACGACCCCATCCTCATCCGCCAGCGCGAATGCCATGTGGACGGGCTGTTGCGACTGGAGCAGATCCTGCTCAACGCGGTTGCGCGCGGTCAGCTTCCGGTCACGCTGGATATCCGCCTGGCCTGCCTGGCGGCGCATGCCACCTTCAGTGGCTTGCTCACCGACTGGTTCTTTTCGCCGGACAGCTTCGACCTGGTCAAGGACGGCGAACGCATCCTGGCGGCCTCGCTCCATACCCTCAAGACCGCGCCGTCCCTGCAGAAGGTGCAGCCGGACTGAATCCCTCAAGACCCGGGCGGTTCTCAGGCGATATGAAGTAAAAAGCAAAAAAACAGGGAAAATCAGGCAGGCCGGAGAACCCGGCCCCCGTCTGGTCGGCCTGCGCTATGTGCATGACGCCCGCCGGCCAGAGTGCGATATGAAGCGATAGACCGGATCAGTAGGTCGGCATCGCGGGGTCGACCTCATTGGCCCAGGCATGTACGCCGCCGCTCAGGTTGATCACCCTGGTAAAGCCCTGGCGCTCCAGGAAGGCCGCCACCTGCATGCTGCGTCCGCCGTGATGGCAGATGCAGACCACCGGCTGCTCTTCATCGAGCTCCGAGAAGCGGCCGGGAATGGTGTTCATCGGGACCAGCTGCGAACCGGTGATGTGGCAGGTCTGGTGCTCCCAGGGTTCGCGCACATCCAGCAGCAGGGGCGTGGGGCGGTCCGGATCGTTGATCCAGGCGGCCAGTTCCGGGGCAGAGATGTGCTCCATGATGCTTTCCTGTCTCGGCCTGGTGATTCAGAACGTGAAGTGGGACGGCGTAATCGCTGCATGCAGCGGCTTGGCCAGGGTTTCCACGATATTGACGGTCTCGAAGGCGTGTTCCGAGGTGCGGGTGATCAGTTGCAGTTCCATCACCGGGGCCGAGCCGACGATGGCCAGCAGGCGGCCACCGATCTTGAGCTGCTTGCCGAAGGCTTCCGGCAGCACCGGCAGCGAGCCGGAGATGACGATGACGTCGTATTCAGCTGCCTTGCCGTCGGCACCGGTCCAGCCCTGCGCGCCATTGCCCAGTTGCACGTCCACATTGGCCACGCCGTAGTCGGCCAGGTTCTGCTCGGCCAGGGCCTTCAGTTCGGGGGAAATTTCCACGGTCGTCACGTGACGGGCCTTGTGGGCCAGCAGGGCCGCCATGTAGCCCGAGCCTGCGCCGATTTCCAGCACGTATTCGTGCTTCTTCACATTGGCTTCCTGCAGGATGCGCGCTTCGATCTTGGGAGCCAGCATGTTTTCACCACCCGGCAGCGGGATCTCGGTGTCGAAGAAAGCCAGGCTGCGATAGGCGGCCGGGACGAATTCTTCTCGCTTGACGACCATCAGCAGGTCCAGCACATCCTGCGCCAGCACGTTCCAGGGGCGGATTTGCTGCTCGATCATGTTGAAGCGGGCTTGTTCGATATTCATGGCGGTGGCTCGATTAATCAATTGCGACGGAAAGGCAGCATTTTAGCAAACACCGCCGCCCTAATCAGCCCATCTGTGCGGGGAATAAGCCCAGCGGCCGGCTTGTGTTGCGGGTTTTCCTCAATGCAATGCGAGCGTGTCAGGCTGGCATCAGGTGTTCAGTCCATTCAGGCAGAGGTCGATCATGCTCTGCAGGTAGGCTTGCGGATCGATGGGATCGGCCGCGCAGGGTGCGAGTGAGCGTTCCCACAGCATCAGCATGATGAGGGGGGCGATGATGACTTTCTTCATCGCCTGGGCGTCGATGCGGCGAAATTCCCCGCGCGCCATGCCGCGTTCGAGCACGCGTACCACCGTGGCGTCGCCGCGGGCGGTGATCTCGTCATGGTAGAAGCGCGCCAGCTCGGGGAAGTTGCCGGATTCGGCCACCATCAGCTTGGCAATACCCATCACGCCGGAGTGCGAGGCGGCCTGCCACCAGTGCATGATGAGCTCGCGCAGCAGTTCGCCGCTGCTGCCGGCATGGCCCTCGATGCGCGCCTCGGCCTGGTCCAGCAGGGGCAGCATGTTGGTACGCACCACCGACTTGAAGAGGCTTTCCTTGCCGTCGAAGTAGAGATAGAGCGTGCCCTTGGAGACGCCCGCGCGGGCCGCCACGTCTTCCAGGCGGGTGGCGGCATAGCCGCGTTCGACGAACAACTCCAGAGCCGCCGCCAGCAACTCCTGGGGGCGGTCCTGCTTGCGTCGTTCCCAACGCGGTTCTTTGGCCGATGCTGACATGAGAAACAAGATTACCGGGACGGGGCAATGTAAGTGGCAAATCGCGCCGGCGTCAAGCGAGCAGCGCAAGCCCTCCACGCAAGCCGCAGAGAGCACGATGCACTACAATGCAGTCCCCGCATACCACCGGCCACCAGGAAAGCCCATGAACTGCCGAGACGCATGCGGCGCCTGCTGCATCGCCCCCTCCATCACCAGCCCGATTCCCGGCATGCCGCATGGCAAGCCGGCCAATGTGCCCTGTGTGCAACTGGGGGAGGACATGCGCTGCAAGATCTTCGGCCAGCCGGAGCGTCCGGCCTTCTGCGCCGGCTTGCAGCCTTCGCTGGAGATGTGTGGGCAGAACCGCAGCCAGGCCATTACCTGGCTCAGTGAACTGGAGACGCTGACCGCGCCGGGCAGCAAGGCTGGCCGGCGACCGGAAGAGGAAGCCTGAAGTTTAGAAGGCTTCCTCGCGCCGCCGTCGCGCTTCTTCGCGAATATCCTCGATGAGCCGCCGGGTATCCACCTTTTCCTTGAGGTGGGCGGCATGGGCTTCACGGCTGATGGGAGCGATGGTGGTCAGCTCCTTCAGATCGGCAGTACTTTCTTCGTGTCGATGATGCACCGCTGCTCCTGAATCGATAAAAGGGAGGGAGGAACCCTGCCTTTGTACCACGGATCGGCATCATCTGGCGAGTTTGGCATCAAATGAGCGCTGATACGGGGCCGATGTGTCCTGATCCGGGTCCCGGCGAAAGATCTCCCTGCACCGCCCGGCAGGCCGCCTCCCGCTCCTGCCCCGCCGGGGATGGGATGAATGAAAAGTCAGCTTCGTGCGAATGGCTGACAGGAAAACGCGAGTTTTGTCACCCTGCTAAGGTAAAATCCGTTTTTGTTGCAGCGCACCGAGTGCACTTTCTGCATGCCGGTGAGGTCCAAAGGCCGCTTGATGGCAACGCAAACCGTCCTGCCCGGGTTTGGGCGGCCCCGTGACCGTGCTTGACGGTAGCCGGCCACCCAAAAACGGGAGATTGCTTCACCCGTTTGCGTATCCAGGCGCCCGGAGGGCCGAATTGGCGGGCTTTCGGGCCCGGCAGCAGCAATTTCCTTCATTTCCCTTCAACCCCACCACCACAGCCACTCACAGCACCCGTATGGACACTCTCCTCGCGCTCAAGGCGCTCATCATGGGCATCGTCGAAGGCCTGACCGAATTCCTGCCCATTTCCTCCACCGGCCACCTGATCCTGACCAACAGCCTGTTGCAGTTCACGGGTCCCGAATTTTCCAAGGACAAGGCCGACGTCTTCGAGATCGTCATCCAGGCCGGCGCCATTCTGGCGGTGTGCTGGGAGTACCGTGCGCGCATCGCTGCCGTGTTGACCGGCTTGTTCACCGACCGCAAGGCGCAGCGCCTGGTGATCAACCTGATCATCGCCTTTCTGCCGGCGGCCATCCTGGGCCTGCTGTTCAGTCGCCGCATCAAGGAAATGCTGTTCAACCCGGTCTCGGTGGCGATCGCCTTCATCGTCGGCGGCCTCATCATCCTGTGGGTGGAGCGTCGCAACAAGGACCGCATGAGCATGGCCTCGGCCCGCGTCGAAACGGTAGACGACATGACCGCCCTGGACGCACTCAAGGTCGGCATCGCCCAGGCCTTCGCCCTGATCCCCGGTACCAGCCGCTCGGGCGCCACCATCATCGGCGGCATGATGTTCGGCCTGTCGCGCAAGGCGGCCACCGAGTTTTCGTTCTTCCTGGCCATCCCCACGCTCTTCGCCGCCACCCTCTATTCGCTCTACAAGGAACGCGCCCTGCTGTCGGCTGCCGACGTGCCGCTGTTCACCGTGGGTACCGTGGCCGCCTTCGTCTCGGCCTTCCTGTGCGTGCGCTGGTTGCTGCGCTACATCAGCTCGCACGATTTCACCATCTTCGCCTGGTATCGCATCGTCTTCGGCATCATCGTCCTGGTGACTGCCTATACCGGCGTGGTCGCCTGGGTGGAGTGATCCAGCGGCGCCTGACATCGCACAGCGCATGCCTGTGCGGACGTCAGGCGCCTGTCAGCCCGCGCCCCGGCGGGCGCGGTACACTGCTGCACCCGTGGCCGGCCTTGCTGCCGGCACCGGTTCACAACATTCTTTTCGCCAACTCCCTTCAGAGCACACCCCATGGCCAACGTCTGCAGCGCCGGGCTTGATATCGGCTTTGCCTCCCTCAGTTACGCGCAGATCGGTTTTCTCGGCATCGTCCAGGGCATCACCGAACTGCTCCCCATTTCCTCGACCGCCCACATGCGCGTGGTACCGGCCTTCCTGGGCTGGCATGATCCGGGCTCGGCCTTTTCCGCCGCCATGCAGCTGGCGGCGCTGGCCGCCGTGATCAGCTACTTCCGGCGCGATGTGACGGCGGTGACCGGTGGCAGCCTGGCTGCCTGGCGTCGCCGCGATTTCACCGATCCCATGTTCAGGCTGGCCGTGGCCATCCTCCTGGCCACCATTCCCATCGGCATTGCCGGACTGGCCTTGTCGCACGTGCTCAACGCCTGCGGCTCGCCGCTGCGCAGCCTCTCCGTGATCGGCTGGTCCTGCATCGTCATGGCGGTGCTGCTGGCGATCTCGGAACTGGTCTGCCGCCATCGCCGCAGTGTCGACCAGATGCGCCTGCGCGATGCCATGATCGTCGGGCTGGCACAGGTCGGTGCGCTCATCCCGGGGGTCTCGCGTTCCGGCTCCACGCTCACCGCCGCGCTGTTCCTGAATTTCCGTCGCGAGGAAGCCGCGCGCTTTTCCTTCCTGCTGGGTTTGCCTGCCATCGCGCTGGCTGGCTTGAAGGAGCTGGCCGTGCTGCTGCATGCGCATATCCCGCTGCAAGCCTGGGGCGTGCTGCTGTTCGGCCTGGTCGTGGCAAGTGTCTCGGCTTTTGTCGCCATCTGGGGCTTGATGAAATTCCTGGAGCGTTTCTCGACATGGCCCTTCATCGTCTATCGAGCTGCGCTGGGTGTTTTCCTGCTGTTGGCGGTGTCGCGGGGCTGGCTGCAATAAAATAGCGCCTTTGCTACGCAGCAGCTTCAGGTTTTCCATGGTCGATTTCGATTCCCTGCCTCCCGGCGCCACCCAGCAGGAACGTGCACTGCACGTGCTGGAAACGGTGTTCGGCTACTCGTCCTTTCGCGGTCATCAGGGCGAGATCGTCCAGCACGTCGCCGGTGGCGGGGATGCCTTGGTGCTCATGCCCACCGGCGGCGGCAAATCGCTCTGCTACCAGGTCCCGGCGTTGCTGCGCGCGGGCACTGGCGTGGTGGTCTCGCCGCTGATCGCGCTGATGCAGGACCAGGTCGATGCCTTGGCCGAAGTCGGGGTGCGCGCCGCCTTCCTCAATTCCACCCAGAGTTTCGACGAAGCCCTGCAAATCGAGCGGCGCCTGCGTCAGGGGGATCTGGATCTGCTCTATGTCGCCCCCGAACGCCTGATGACGCCGCGCTGTCTGGAGTTGCTGGAGTCGGCCCGCATCTCGCTGTTCGCCATCGATGAAGCGCACTGCGTCTCGCAATGGGGCCATGATTTCCGTCCGGAATACATCAAGCTCTCCATCCTGCACGAGCGTTTCCCGCAGGTGCCGCGCATCGCGCTGACGGCCACCGCCGACCAGCAGACCCGCGAAGAAATCATCCACCGCCTGCAACTGGAAGATGCGCGCCAGTTCGTTTCTTCCTTCGACCGTCCCAACATCCGTTACCAGATCGTCGAGAAGGCCAACGGCCGCAAGCAGTTGCTGGACTTCATCAAGAGCGAACATCCGGACGATGCCGGCATCGTCTACTGTCTCTCGCGCAAGAAGGTCGAGGAGACTGCCGAGTTCCTGCGCAGCGAGGGCCTCAATGCGCTGGCCTATCACGCCGGCATGGACTATGCGCTGCGCACCAGGAACCAGGCGCGCTTTCTGCGCGAAGACAAGATCGTGATGGTGGCCACCATCGCCTTCGGCATGGGCATCGACAAGCCCGACGTGCGCTTCGTCTGCCACCTCGACCTGCCCAAGAGCGTGGAAGGCTATTACCAGGAAACCGGACGCGCCGGCCGCGACGGCCTGCCTGCCGACGCCTGGATGGCCTATGGCCTGCAGGATGTGGTGCAGCAGCGCCGCATGATTGACGAATCCGAAGCCGACGAAACCTTCAAGCGCGTGCTCGGCACCAAGCTCGACGCCATGCTGTCTCTGTGCGAGACCTTGCACTGCCGGCGCGTGCACCTGCTGGATTATTTCGGCGAGCCATCCAGCCCCTGCGGCAATTGCGATACCTGCCTCACGCCACCGGTTTCCTTCGATGCCACGGTCGAGGTGCAGAAGCTGCTCTCTACCGTCTACCGCGTCGAGCAGCGCTTTGCGCCCGGCCATGTGATCGAGGTGCTGCGTGGCATCGATGGCGAACGCGTCAAGCAGTGGCGTCACGACCAGCTTTCCGTCTTTGGTGTCGGCAGTGATCGTGGCGAGGCTGAATGGCGTGCCATCCTGCGCCAGGTGATCGCCCTGGGTCTGCTGACCGTGGACGCCGAGAACTACAGCGCTCTGAAGCTCACCGAAGCCGCCCGCCCGGTACTGCGCGGCGAGCAGCAGGTGCAGTTGCGCCGCTACCGCAAGCCGGAGAAGGCCAAGCGCAGTTCGCAGCGCTCCGGCTTCGTCGAGACCAACCTCAGCAGCGAAGAACAGGCGCTCTTCGAGAAGCTGCGCTGGTGGCGCGTGGAGACGGCGCGCGAACACAACGTGCCGGCCTACGTCATCTTCCACGATGCCACCATGCGCGAGATCGCCAAGGCGCGGCCGCAGTCGCTGGATGCGCTGCGCCACGTCACCGGCGTGGGCGAGAAGAAACTGGAGACCTATGGCGCCCAGATCATCGCCCTGATTGCCGAAATGCAGGGTGGATAGCGGCAAGAGTCTGGGGGAGGGTGGAAAATGGACGATATGAAGTTTTCTGCATCAGTTGCCCCGTAGGCCCCATGAAAAACGGCATGTCCTGTGAAGGAACATGCCGTTTTTCATGGGGCCGGGGGAGGGCGAATCGATCAGGCGCGCTTTTCGAACACCAGATCCCACACGCCATGACCCAGGCGCAGGCCGCGGTTTTCGAACTTGGTGGTATCGCGGTAATGCGGACGCGGGACGTAGCCGGACGGATCGGTCGCGGTATTTTTCAGAGTCGGTTCGGCCGACAGGACTTCGAGCATCTGGATGGCATATTCTTCCCAGTCGGTGGCGCAGTGGAGATAGCCACCGGGGGCCAGGCGGGTGCTGATCAGTTGCACCAGGGGCGACTGGATCAGGCGGCGCTTGTTGTGGCGCGCCTTGTGCCAGGGATCGGGGAAGAACACATGCACGCCGGCCAGGGACTCGGGGGCGATCATGTTGGTGAGCACTTCGACGGCATCGTGCTGGATGATGCGGACGTTTTCCAGCTGGCCTTCGCCGATCAGCTTGAGGTAGCTGCCCACGCCGGGGGTATGGACTTCGACGCCGATGAAGTTTTTCTCGGGCATCAGGGCCGAGATCTTGGCGCTGGTTTCGCCCATGCCGAAGCCGATTTCGAGGATGGTCGGTGCCTGGCGTGCGAAGGTGGCATCCAGGTCCAGCGGGGCCTTGTCGTAGGGGACGAGGAAGCGCGGTCCGAGTTCTTCCAGTGCGCGTCCTTGCGCGACCGACACGCGCCCGGCGCGGGTGACGAAACTGCGGATGCGGCGCTCGCTGGGATCGTAGAACAGCGGCTTGCCGGATTTGTTTTCAGACATGGATGACTCGAAGCAATTGAGGCGCGGCCCGCACAGTCGCGCCGGTCAGGGACGGGCGAAGAGGGCCGCAGGGAAGCGATCTGGAGCGGGTGAAGGGGATCGAACCCTCGTCTTAAGCTTGGGAAGCTTCTGCTCTACCATTGAGCTACACCCGCGAGAGCCGGTATTTTACGCGGGATTCTATTGCGCGGGCAAACCTTGGTGCGGCCAGATTGGCTTGTTGATCCCGAGCCAATTCCATTGCGCAATTTATTTATCCTGCTCCTTGGTCTCACGCGCCTTCCTGGCTTTGGCATATTGCTCGGACATTTTGCGCCATTGATTCAATTGCCGGAAATAAGTCCTCTTGATACCCACCTCGGAGAGTGGACGGATACCACGGACCGGACCGACAGGAGGGACGCGACGTTCGCTCATGATGTGTGGCTCCTGCCAGGGTTTGTTGGCCCTGATGATGATCTTGTTTTCGAAACGGTCTGGTATTTCCTTCTTCACGCCTGCCCAAGCTCATCCAACAGAATCTCGATGCGCTCCTTGCCGCGCCCGGTATTCTTGCGCTTGAGCCGTATCGTTCCCACTTCGGCAGTGGTGCGAGGGTGCGTACCGCCGCAGGCCATGCGCGCAAATCCTTCCACTTCCCAGTAACGCCGCCCGGCCGCTTCGTCGCTGAAGGCCGTGACGATGGGCCGGTCCGCCGCCACCAGTTGCCGCGCCGCCGCCTCGATGGCCGGGAACAGCGGGGCCAGGCTGGTTTCGCTGGCGAAGTCCACCCGCGCCTTGTCCACGGCAATATGCGCGCCGATGCGTTCGATGCCGGGACGCATCTGGTAGACCAGCTGCAACACCATCTCGGCCGCGAAGTGCAGGCGCATCAGGCGATAGCGCCGCATCCAGTCGATCTGCAGGCGAACCGCATCGCCGACCTGAAGTCCATGGCCCGATGGCAGCGTGTAGACAATGTCTTGCTCGCGCTTCTCCGCCTGCAGCACGGGATGGCCGCCCAGCGTACCGACGTCACTCTCCTGCCCACCGGAAAAAGCGAAAAAGATCGTCTGCGCCACTTGGACCTGGTCCCCATCAACGGCGCTGATCATCGTATCGAGTTCGGTCTGGTAGGGAGCGGACCAGAAAATTTTGCAAGTCATGATCGGGAGCACACGGCAACAGTTGATCGGTACGGCACATCGGCGCAAGTGTGTCACGCGCGAGACGCCAAACACAGGTGCACAAATTCTACGCTGAAAGCGGACTCACGCTTCGCATCACGGGATTCAGGCAGGCTGCGGATCAAGCAGGTCTTCAATGGCCGCAATATCCACCGCATCCCGCTGCTCCGCCCTCAGCAGTTCATCGGCATAACTGCGCCACAAGCCACTGTGCAGGAAGTAGCGGAACAGCTCCGTATCCAGGTGCTGCTCCCGGCACATCCTGGCCATGATGCGCAGCGATTCCGACAAGGTCTTGGCCGGCTTGTAAGGACGGTCCGCCGCGGTCAGCGCTTCGAAGACGTCGGCCAGCGCCATCACCCTGTCCTGCAAGGGCAGTTCGGCTGCGCGCAGGCGGCGCGGATAACCGCTGCCATCCATCTTCTCGTGATGATTGGCAGCGGTATCGGGCACGCTCTTGAGCGAGTCCGGCCACGGCAGGCGCTTCAACATCACCAGCGTCTGCACGATGTGGTTGTTGATGGCGAAGCGGTCTTCCTCGGTCAGCGTGCCGCGCCGTACCGTCAGGTTGTGCAGCTCGCCCATGTTCTGCCGGACCTGCGGCAAGCGCATGTCGAAGCCCAGAGTATTGCGCGGATCGCCCCGTTCAACCGGCGGGCGGTGCCCCTCTTCCCAGGCCACCTCGTGCTCGGGACGATCGGCCAGCAACTGCTCGGTGCAGGGAAGCACCTGCTGCACCTGAGCGCCACGCGCGGCGGCGAGCCGCCGGCTCTCTTCGTCAGCCAGACCCAGGCTGTCATCGAAATGACGCTGCCAGGTCTGCGTGGCAATCTGGCGCAGGCGTGCGATGGCCTCGTCCGACATGGCCTCGCCGCCAACATTGCACTGCGCGACAAAGGCAAAATCCTCGCGCAACTGCTGTCGGCGCTGTTGCAGCTGCACGCGCCAAGCTTCGGCCTGGGCCGGGGGCAGGGTGGTGTAGAGCTCGCGCAGCAGATCCAGTTCGGCATCGCGCCACAGAACCTCGAAGCGCATGCGCACTTCATGGATGCGGTTGTGGATCACTTCCAGCTTGGTGGCCTTGTCCACGATGTGCTCGGGACTGGTGACCTTGCCGCAGTCGTGCAGCAGCGCGGCCAGCTGGAAGGCATAGCGCTGGTCTTCGTCGAGCCGGAAGTCGGCATAGCGGCCCTGGTCTTCCTGCGCTAGCCGGTCCACCAGCTGGATGGCCAGGTGCGGTACCCGCTCGCAGTGGCCACCGGTGTAGGGACTCTTGGCATCGATGGCATCGGCCATGAGACGGATCAGGGACTCCAGCAGCGCCTTTTGTGCGGCGATCAGCTGACGTGTCTCGATGGCCACGGCCAGCATGCCTGAAAGACGCCGCGCAAAGGCCAGGAAGCGCGGATCCTCGTGGGCGCTGTCATGGGCGTGCATGAGCACCAGCAGACCTTCAAGCGAGCCATTGCGGCCACGCAGGTCCAGTTCCACCCGCAGGCGGCCATCCTCGGTCTCGCGTGCTTCAAGCGCACAAGCAGCCCCTGAAGCCTCTGCGCCCTGCTCGTCATAGGCCATGCTGTCGGCCAGGCCGCATTGCTGGCCATAGGCCGCAGCCCGCTGCATCTGGCTGCCCTCGCGCTGCCACAGATAGACCGCGCCACCGTCGCAGCGCGTGGCCTGCACGAACTTCTCCAGCACCTGCTGCAGCATTTCTTCGACATGCGTCTCGGTACTGAGGATGGCGCTGATGTCGAGGAAAGCTTCTACCGTCAGACTCACGTGGTCCACCATGTCGGTGAGCATGTTGATCTCGCGCAGGGTGCTGCGACGCCGGTTCTGGATGCGGAAGTCGAAGCGCGACATGCGTCCGGCCCGCAGGGCGAGTCGCTCCATGCTGCGGCCGATGGCGCGTCCGGCCCACCACCCCAATGGCAGGAAGGCCAGCACCACCAGAAAGGCTACCAGTACCAGGGTCTTGCGATTGCGGTCGAGCTGGCCCAGCAGCTCGTCGCCGGGGGCCGCAATGAGCAGCTTGAGGGCATGGCCGTCGATGACATTGAAGGGCAATGACAGACCCAGCCACTCCCGTCCGCCCACGCTGTAGAGCGTGCTGGTCTGGCCATCCCGTGCGCGCTCGGCCAGGTGCGACAGGCTCGGTACATCCAGCTCCGGCAGGCCCCGGAAACGGAAGTTCTCGCCGTCCTGCTCCAGTACGCGCGCCATGTCGCTGTAGGCGATCACGCGCTGGTTCTCGTCCACCAGCGCCAGCTCACTGTGGGGCGTCAGGCGCAGGTTGCCCAGACTGGCGGCGAGGTCATCGAGTGTCATGTCGATGGCCACCACGGCATCGGTGTTGCGGGCACGCTGCGACAGGCTGATACCGATCTGGCGCGTGGTGAAAAATACGTAAGGGGCCGAGATGGAGGGGATCAGCGAACGGTCCGCCGTGGCGTACCAGGGGCGCGTGCGCGGGTCGAAGCGATAGCCGGCCTCGTCGCGCAGGCTCAGTAGTTTCAGCTCGGCGTCGTAGAAGCGGTATTGCCCGTGCTGCGCACCGTGGGCATCGTGCACGATGGTCTGCACGAGGAAAGCCGATGCAGTCGGCGCGGAGAAGAAAGCGCGCTGCTCCGCACCCCGCAGCGAGCGCACCAGCAGGAAGTCGCCATTGGGATAGCCCACGTAGACCGCCGACACCAGCGGATTGGCAACCAGGTCGATGGAGAAGGCCGCGATGCGCGTGAGGCGCTCATCAAGCCGGGTGGATTCGGTGATCGGATCGAAGGCCAGCTGGCGCAGCGTGGCCACGGCAGGGTCGATGATGCGTCGCGAGCGCTCGGTCATGATGCGTCCGGCATCCTCGGCGGAACGCTCGGCCATGTCCAGCAGCACCTGGCGTGCCCCCCACCAGCCTACTGAGACCAGCACCACCGCCAGCAGGACCATGCCCGCCATCACCAGTGCGGAAATGCCGAAGCGCACCGGCAGACCAGGCACGGTGGCGTCGTCATCAGAGGGATCAAACAAGGGGCGTTCGGGAAGGGGCATCGAGCACGCAGTGACTGGGTGACATGCAGCGGAACCCGCGATGCCATCGGCGCCGCCCACCCACCGGCGCACAACGGGACACGGCCTCTTTTATCTCCGCGTCAATATACCGGAATTACGTTGGGCCAGCAAAAAGCGGTCACGCGGCGTCTGCGGGCGTGGCCCGGTGGCGGCGACACGCTGGACATGCCGACAGAAAAACCACACATTTATCAACAGATCACGGCACGTTGTAGCAATTGGTGTACAATACGATTTGTACTTGCATCAAGTTGTATTCTTGTTGGTTCCAATTCCGCCTGACTGTCGTTCCCTCCTCGGTCGTTCTGTTTTCTTTCCTTCGGTTTCAGTTCTTGGTTTCAAGTGCCTTCCAGGCAGATGCCTTCATTCGTCCCAAACTTTCCAAAGGAAACAAACATGAGCACTCAAACCGGCGTAGTCAAATGGTTCAACGATGCCAAGGGCTTCGGCTTCATCACTCCTGATGCCGGCGGTGCCGACGTCTTCGCGCACTTCCAGGACATCCAGTCCAACGGCTTCCGCAGCCTGTCGGAAAACCAGCGCGTGTCGTTCGACCGCGGTGTCGGTCCCAAGGGTGAAAAGGCCACCAACATCAAGGTCATCTAAGACCGCGATTTTCGCGCAAGCGAAGCAGGATATCCCCGCTGTCCGCGCCTGAACGTCCCCGGAATTCCATACGCTCCAGGGACCAGGCCGGCAGACTCCGCAGCCCTTTCATGTCGGCGCGAATTCATTCGCAGACGCTCACCTGGCAGATAGCCAGGGAGGGTCGGTTCCGAAGGAGAGGGCAGCGCAGGGCGCCGCCCCTGCCAGAGACTCTCCTGTGGCCGTGCAGATAGTGCGGGCAGGTGAACTTTGACGGCAGGGGCGCGTCGATCACGGCGCAAGCCGTGTAGCAAATAGTTAATTAATCGCTCGTAGAAGCGTGACACCGGACCGCACCAACGGCGGCTTCCGGACCACAACACGAACACCTGGATTGAGTCCAGCACCGGCCAGATAGGCCGGGCGGGACACTCTTGCAGCACCTGGCAGATCGCCAGGGTCATGAGGGAATCCAGCGTTAATCAATGAACGGCCCATCTGGTTTCAGATGGGCTTTTTGCGTTCTGGAAACAATATAAACGATATAAATGGTTTATGTAGCCAGTCTGTGTGGACCATCCAGCAGCTGCAAAGCCTGCGCCACCACCGCCTCCGGCGTGATCCCGAAATGCCGGTACAGCACATCGGCCGGTCCCGGTGCGCCGAATCCCGTCATGCCGACGAAACCACCGCGCTCCCCCAGGTAGCGATCCCAGCCAAAGCGCAGCGCCGCCTCTATCCCCACGCGCACCGTATCACTGCCCAGCACGGCGTGACGATAGTGGCTGTCCTGCTGGTCGAACAATTCCCAGCATGGCAGTGAGACCACCGCCGTAGCCACGCCACGGGCTTCGAGCAGATCGCGCGCAGCGCAGGCGATGGCGACCTCCGAGCCAGTGGCCAGCAAGGTGACCTGGCGCGCCCCGCATTGCGCCTCTGCCAGCACATAGCCGCCGCGCGCACTCAGATTGCTCACCTCGAAGCGCTTGCGCACCGGCGGCAAGCTTTGTCGAGCCAACACCATGCTCACCGGCCCGCTCCGATGCTGCATGGCGACTTCCCAGCATTCCACCACCTCGCTGGCATCGGCCGGACGCATCACCAGCATGTTGGGCATGGCGCGCAGCGCGGCGAGGATTTCCACCGGCTGGTGTGTCGGCCCGTTCTTGCCGATGCCAATGGAGTCATGGCTGAACACGAACTTGACCGGCAAGCCCATCAACGCGGCCATGCGCATGGCCGGGCGTTCGTAATCCGAGAAGGCCAGATAGGTCACGGCCAGCGGGATCACGCCGCCATGCGCGGCCATGCCATTGGCCATCGCGCCCATCACATGTTCACGCACCCCGCAATGCACGTAGGCACCGCTGCGGTCGGCGGCAGTAAAGGCGTTGAGCGAACCCTTGTGCGCGGTGGGTGCTTCGAGATCGGCGCAGCCGACCATGCGTTCCGGGATCACTTCGGCCAGCAACTGGTTGAGGGCGGCCGAGATCAGGATGCCGCCTTGCGCCTGCGCGGGCTCATGCGCGGTGCGTTTGAATTGCAGCAACACGTCCTGCCATCGGTCGGGCAAGTCACCGCGCAGGAGGCGTTCGAATTCGGCGCGTTGTGTCGCCGGTAGGGCCTGCAGACGCCGCTGCCAGGCCGCATGTTCATCGCGATGGCGCTGACCGAATCCGCGCCACGGCGAGAGGATCTCCGGTGGAATCTCGAAGGGCGCATGCGGCCATTGCAGCAGCGCGCGTGCGGCCTGGGCATCCTCCGGATACAGGCGGGCACTGTGACCGCCGCGCTGGCCCTGCACGCGCGGGATACCACGTCCGATGACGGTTCGGCAGGCGATCATCGAAGGCCGGTCCGAGGCGTGTGCGGCATCCAGTGCGCGCGAGACGGCATCGATATCGTGCCCGTCCACTTCCACCACATGCCAGCCCGCCACGCGGAAGCGCTCGGCCACGTTCTCGCTGATGGAGAGCTCGGTGGCGCCATCATCGGTGATCTGGTTGTCGTCCCACAGCAGGGTGAGCTTGGACAGACGCAGGTGACCGGCCAGCGAAATCATTTCCTGTCCGATGCCTTCCTGCAGGCAGCCGTCGCCGACGAAGGCATAGGTGCGATGGTTGACGATGTCGTCGCCGAAACGCGCATTCAGATAAGCCTCGGCCACGGCCATGCCCAGGGCATTGGCGATGCCCTGGCCGAGCGGACCGGTGGTGACTTCGATGCCCAGATGCGGCGCGTATTCCGGATGGCCGGCGCAGTGCGAGCCGAACTCGCGGAAGTTGCGCAGTTCCTCCAGCGTGATGTGTTCGTAACCGGTGAGGTAGAGCAGGCTGTAGAGCAGCATCGAGCCGTGACCATTGGAGAGCACCACGCGGTCGCGGTCAGGCCAGGTCGGGTCGTCCGCATGAAAGCGCAGATGGCGCGCATACAGGGCCGTGGCGATCTCGGCCATGCCCAGCGGAACGCCCTGGTGGCCCTCGGTGGCACGCACGATGGCATCGATGGACAGGAAGCGGATGGCATGCGCCAGCGGCTGCAGGGGATGTGGGGTCATGACATCAAGGCGCGCCGACCCGGTGGCGGGGCGGTGCGTCAGTCTCCGTTGTAATGGTGGAGGCTTATTCTTGGCGCGCAGTGCACATGCAGGCAAGCGATGAAAATTCAGGCTTGGCTGAATTGGCTTCAACTAGGCGAAATCGTTCCGCTCTCTTCGCGCAACCACTGCAGGAACAGCACCACCTCAGGCCGCGACTTGTTGCGCGCCGGACAGACCGCGAAGTGTTGCGTGATCTCCAGTGTCATGCCCTCGGCAAACACCGGCTGCAGGCGAGTGCTGGCCAGATGGCCGGCGCCGAAGGCGTTGCTCTCGAAGACCACGCCCAATCCCTGTACCGCCGCTTCGATGCTCATCATGGCGCGGTCGAAACGCAGTGCGATGCGTTCCGGGCGCAGGTCCGGTGCGTAGCGGGCAAACCATTCCGGCCATTGCAGCAGACTGCCGCGCGACTGGATCAGCGGTGCCAGCACCAGGTCTTCCGGTGTCTCGATGCGGTGACGCGCGAGGAAGTCCGGGCTGGCCATCGGAATCACCTGCTCCGACAGCACCGGTTCGATTTCCAGATCCGGCCAGTGCGGCACGCCACAGCGGATATCCAGGTCTACCTGTCCGATCTCGAAATCGGATATTTCCGGCGAGGCCGACAAGCCGAAGGCAATCTCCGGATGGCGCTGCGTGAAGCGGCCGATGCGCGGCATCAGCCAGAGACTGGCAAAGCTGGGACTGGAGTGGATCTGCAGCGAATTCTCCACACCATGCCGCAGATCGTCGGTGGCCGAATTGATCGCACCGAGCGCACCGGCCACCCGGTTGAGATAGCTCTGCCCTGCCGGCGTGAGTTCCACCCCCTTGGTGGAGCGCTCGAACAGACGCAGCCCCAGCAGCTTTTCCAGTCGCGCGACCTGGTGGCTGATGGCCGAGGGCGTCAGGTGCAGTTCGGCAGCGGCAAGGTTGAAACTCTTCCTGCGCGCGATCGCCTCGAAGGCCATCAGGGAGGTCAATGGAGGAATCATGGTGTCTCGTTTTTTTGCTCTTGTGAAGGATTCTGCTGCGCTACAGCATGCACCGGCGTGGGCGTGCGGCCGATTTTAGCGCATCGATGCGGCAGATGAAGCTTCGTCACATTTCCATGACAAAGCATCACTTGTCGGCGTCGGATGAAAGTTCGAAGATCGCCGCCAGAACAACAGGCAGACACCCATCCACGAGTGCCATTGCACCGGCAGCCGCCAGCCTGCTAGGTGGCGCAGGTCTTCGCTGTTGCTCGTTCGCATGTCACTTTCAGGAGACCACACCATGCTGCTCAAGAACAAAGTCGCCGTCATCACCGGCGGCGCCGGCCTCAACGGCCTGGGATTTTCCACCGCGCGCCTGATGGCCGCACAAGGCGCACGCGTCGTCATCCTCGATCTGGAACGCGCCGAGCCCTCGACGGCAGCGGCTCGCCTGGGCGAGGGTCATCTGGGCCTGGTGGCCGACGTCACCGACAAGGCGTCCTGCGAGGCGGCGGCGCAGGCCGTGCTGCGGCAGTTCGGTCGCATCGACATCCTGGTCAACAATGCCGGTATCACCCAGCCGGCCAAGTTCCTCGACATCAGCGGCAAGGACTACGACCGTATCCTCGACGTCAGCCTGCGCGGCACGCTCTACATGTCACAGGCCGTATTGCCGGCCATGCGCGCGCAGCAGAGCGGTTCCATCGTGTGCATCTCCTCGGTGTCGGCCCAGCGCGGTGGCGGCATTCTGGGCGGTCCGCACTATTCGGCGGCCAAGGCCGGGGTACTGGGGCTGGCGCGCGCCATGGCGCGCGAGTTCGGACCGGAAGGCATCCGCGTCAATTGCGTCACGCCAGGTCTCATCTCGACCGACATCAACAAGGACATCCTGAGCGCGGAGAAAAAGGCCGAGATCGCCCAGACCATTCCCCTGGGCCGTCTGGGCGGGCCGGAGGATGTGGGCGGCGTATGCGTGTTCCTGGCCAGCGACCTGTCGCAGTACTGCACCGGCATCACGCTGGATGTCAACGGCGGCATGCTGATCCATTGAGTTGTTCTGGCGCCGGCGTAGCGGCCGGCGCGGCTTCATCGATTCCCACCATGAGTTCTAAAAAAACGACAGGAGACAGAAGATGAAAGACGAGATCGCATCCAAGAAAATCCACCGCCGCCAGGTATTGAAGGCGGGCGCCGTGGCCGCTGCATTGCCGCTGTTTTCCATTCTCACGCGGCCGGCCAGTGCGGCCGAGTTTACTTATAAATTCGCCACCGGCCAGGACCCGTCCCACCCGGTCAACAAACGCGCCCAGGAAGCCATCGACCGCATCCGCAATGCCACCAACGGACGCATGGAGATCAAGCTGTTTCCGGCCAACCAGCTGGGGTCGGATACCGACCTGATGTCGCAGATCCGCAATGGCGGCGTGGAGTTCTTCAATCAGGCCAACACGGTGCTCTCCACCCTGGTGCCGGCAGCCGGCATCGTCAATACCGGCTTTGCCTTCCAGGATTACGCCGCCGTCTGGAAAGCCATGGATGGCGCCCTGGGGGCCCATGTGCGCGCACAGATCGAGAAGGTCGGCCTGTTGGCCATGTCCAAGCCCTGGGATAATGGTTTTCGCGAGATCACCACCTCGACCAGGCCGATCAGGAGTGCTGCCGACGTCAAGGGCCTGAAGCTGCGCGTGCCGGCGGCACCGATGCTGACCTCGCTGTTTTCGGCGCTGGGTGCGAGCCCCACACCGATCAACTTCAACGAGGTCTATTCCTCGCTGCAAACCAAGCTGGTGGAAGGGCAGGAAAATCCCCTGGCCATCATCAGCACTGCGCGCCTGTACGAAGTACAGAAATTCTGCACGCTGTCCAATCACGTATGGGATGCCTACTGGATCCTGGGTAATCGTCGCGCCTTTGAAAGGCTGCCCAAGGACATCCAGGAAATCGTGCGCCGTGAACTCGACCAGGCCGCTACCGATGAGCGTGCCGACATCGCCACCTTCTCCGGGATGGCGCGCAATGACCTGGCGGGCAAGGGTTTGCAGATCATCGAGGCCGACAAGGATTCGTTCAAGCAGGCGCTGGCGCAGGCCAACTTCTACAAGGACATGCGTGCCAAGTTCGGCGAGGACGCCTGGAAACTGCTGGAAGGCAGCGTAGGGGCGCTGGGCTGAAATGAAAAAGGCCGGACGATGGTCCGGCCGCTCGTATCGCGCTCAGCGCGGCCCGCCACCGTGGCCGCCATCGCCCCAGCCGCCGCGTGGCCCACCTCCGCCGCCCGGTCCCGGACCGCAGAACCAGGGGGCGCAGACGCAGCCACCCAGTGTGGTCAGCAGCAGTGCTGCTGCCAGCAGTGTCGTCAATCGTTTCATGGTCAACCTCATGCAAAGAAAAGGAAAGAGATGCAGTGAGGCAGCATTGAACACCGACAGTTTGCTAAGCGCAGTCAGGCAATTGCAACAAAGGATGTCGATACCTTTCGCACAGGCTCAGTCAACACAGTGCACGTGCTCCTTGTCCATGTGCGCAGCTCCCGGTGAAAACGGATGGCCAGCAGAGAGGCTTCGGGCTGGCGGTCAGTCGCAAAGCGGGGATGATTGCATGGCGCCATTCCTGCGCCATGCTGCTGTACTCAGGATCAGGCCGAGGTATCGATGATGTTGCCGATGGCCTTGATGCCCGAACTCACGCTGTCGGCCACCGAGTGGGCGGCCGAGGAAACGGCATCGACCGTGGTGTCGTAGGCGCTCTCGATGTCATCACCGACTTCGGAGGCGACATTCTTGATCGGCTGGATGATGGTGTTGTAGAAGCTGCTGTTGCTGGAGGAGACCGAAGATACGCTCATGTGAAACTCCCTTGTAGTAGGTAGGCAGCCGGCATCCCCCTCTGGTGAGGGAGATGCGGACAGGAGTTCATCATAGGCAAGCGCGCCGCCCCTGCAAAGGTGCGGACAGCCCTGCAACGGGTAAAGAAATGCAATGCCTTGTAAAGCGGTGTTGGCATGTTGTTGCAGCGACATGCCCTGCCCACTTACTGCGCCAGCGCCAGGGTCGATTCCTTCTGGCGTGTCGCGGTGGCGGCTGACGCAGCAGCCGGCGAGCGCGGGCTGCCGTAGCTGATCTTGAATACCGAGACCGCCTGGCTCAGCTTGACGGACTGGTCGCGCAGGTTTTCGGCGGCTGCGGCTGCCTGTTCCACCAGGGCGGCATTCTGCTGCGTGGTTTCATCGATGGCATTGACGGCCTGGTTGAGCTGCTCGATGCCGCCGCTCTGTTCGTTGCTGGCCACCGTGATCTCGGCCATGGTCACCGCCATGTTTTCCACCGCGCCCCCGAGGTCGCCCATGGCTTGCGCGGTTTCGCGCACCAGCTGGTTGCCGCTTTCGACCTTGGCGCGCGAGTCGTCGATGAGACCCTTGATGTCCTTGGCCGCGGCGGCCGAACGTTGCGCCAGGGTCCGTACTTCGGATGCCACCACCGCAAAGCCGCGCCCTTGCTCGCCGGCGCGGGCGGCTTCGACGGCGGCGTTGAGCGCCAGGATGTTGGTCTGGAAAGAGATGCCGTCGATGAGTCCGATGATGTCCACGATCTTGTGCGAGGCGGCGTCGATCTCCTGCATGGTCTTGCCCATGCGTTGCACCGACTGGCTGCCGCGCTGGGCGATGGCCGAGGCCGATTGCGCCTGGCGGTCGGCGTTGGCGGCCGAGTCGGCATTCTGGCGCACGGTGGCGGCGAACTGCTCGACACTGGAGGCCGTCTCCTCCAGCGCCGAGGCCTGCGATTCGGTGCGGCCCGAGAGGTCCATGTTGCCGCTGGCGATCTCGCCGGTGGAGATGGTCATGGATTCGACGTTGCGGCGTACGTCACCGATGATGGCGCGCAGGTTCACGTTGAGCTGTTGCAGGGCTTGCAGCAGCAGTCCCATATCGCCGCGTGCATCGGTATCGATATGCAGATCGAGGTCGCCACCGGCCAGGCCATGGACAGCCTTGATGGCGCGTCGCAAGGGCGCCACGACGCTCGCATGCAGCACCGCCCAGGATCCCAGCAGCAGGACGGCGCCAGCCAGCGTGCCCAGCCAGACCGCATACGGGCTGCCCCCGGCTGATTGCAAGGCACTGCCGGCCACGGCACCACCGAGAATGAACATGAGCGTCAATACGCTCATGAGCCAACCCAGCCGCCTGGCCAGCGACAGATCACGCAGCCCCTGCAGCCAGCCGATCAAGCCGGTGCGCGCCACTGCGCCGCGACGGATGCGCAGGCCGCGCGCCTGGCCGGCGACGAAGCGGCGATAGGCGCTCTCGGCAGCCTGCACCTGTTCCCGCGTGGGGCGCGTACGCACCGACATGTAGCCGACCGCGCGGCCGTTCTCGCGCACCGGGGTGACGTTGGCCTGGACCCAGTAGTAGTCGCCGTTCTTGCAGCGGTTCTTGACCAGTCCGTTCCAGGGCAGTCCTTCCTTGAGGGTGGCCCACATGTCGGCGAAGGCTTCGCGCGGCATCTCGGGATGGCGCACGATGTTCTGCGGTGCCCCGATGAGCTCCTCTTCGTCGAAACCGCTGATGTCCACGAAGTAGGGATTGACGTAGGTGATGTTGCCCTGCAGGTCGGTCTTGGAGACGATGGACTTGCCATCCTCCAACAAGCGTTCATTGGTGGTGATCGGTAGATTCGTGCGCATGCTTGCCCCCCATTGCCCTGACCGGTCCTGACGTTGCGGGATCACGGTCCTGCCGCTGTTATAGAAAGCCGTCGCACTTTTTCCCCAAGCGCGACGACCCTGGTGTAAAGGCGTTCTGTGGCCTTTCCGCTTCTCATGCAGGCTGCCAGCCTGTGTCCGGCCTGGTCGGCGCAACGCGGAAACCACGATCATCAGAATCTAAACCCAGGTCCGCGCTTTCAATCCTTTAAACAGGCAGACCTTTCCATGGGTGCATCAGAAACAGGGGCAGCATTGGCTTTGATGGGTGGAAACTGTTTCCGCCCGTCATCGTCATCGTCACCGGCAGGCCGGGGCGCAGATCATTGGCGCGGCTGTACCTGAAACAGCACGCCCTGCGGGACCACTTCTACCGAGAGCAACTGGTCGGCCACCACTTCAGTCATGCGCTGGCCGGGATTGTCCAGGGCGACCGTGGTGAGTCGGGTAATCAGGGGCAGCAGCTTGTCTTGTCCACCGGAGATGAAGCTGCGCGCGGCACTGGTCGCACAGATCAGGAATTCGTCACGGGCGCCGGGGACCTTGTTGGTCATCATCACGCCGACGTTGCGCAGCTCGCCCTTCTTGTTGAGCGTACCGATGAGCGTGGTCTGGGCCGGCCCCACGCGGGTATCGAGCACATATTCGTACTGGCCCGGATGCAGGCGTGCCGCATCGAGCATGTAGAGACGGGCCATGTGCTCGGGCTCTTCCACGTTCATGTCCTTGAGCACGTCGGCCAGGCGCTTGTTGAAGCGATCGGAGAATTGCCTGGGGGTGACGCCCAGCGTGGTCTGCGCCGCTTCATGGGCGGCCAGTTCGTCGTCGATATGACGATCACAGCCCGTGGCCAGGATCACGGTGGCCAGCAGGGCGCAGGACAGAAGACGCAGCGGGGAACGGAGAAGTGTCAGCATGTTCGTCAGAATGTGGCGTGTTTCCTCGAACCCATTTCATCAACAGGCGTGAGATGGATTGAGGCATTGTGCATCATTGCCGCTAACTCCAACCTGTCGCAGATCAAGCGTGCAGGCCGGTTTGTGTGGGTTGGTGATAAAGTACCTGGCCGACAACAAGGCAATACTACAACATCCGATCCGACGCCAAGCCCATGACAGACTCTCCCTCCGGCCCGCTTCCTCCTGCGGGCGCCCCGTCCGATCTGCACGAACTGCGCGAGCTCATCCGCCGTTTTTCCGGCGAGCGTGACTGGCTGCGTTTCCACACGCCCAAGAACCTGGCCATGGCCCTGTCGGTGGAGGTGGCCGAGCTGATGGAACATTTCCAGTGGCTGCCCACCGGCGCCGACCATGAACTGGACGATGCCGCGCGCACGGGCATCCGTCATGAAATGGCCGATGTGCTGGTCTATCTCATCCAGCTGGCCGACCACACCGGGGTGGATCTGCGCAGCGCAGTGCTGGAGAAGATGGAACTGAATCGCCGCAAGTACCCGGTCGAGCTGGCTCGTGGCAATGCGCGCAAATACAGTGCCCTGGCCAGCCCGGCCGATGATGCCGATGAAGGCGCGCCCGATGCCCCGACTCGCACCTGAGGCTGGCCTCTTCCTTGCTTGCCCACTTCCCACGTTCGCTGCCCGGAGCCTGCCTTGACCAACTGGAATGACGGTTACGTCGTCGACATCGCCTATACCTACGGCTACTACCCCGGCATGAATCCGGCACGCCTGCCCTTGGCCTTCGCCTTCCACGGCCTGCAGGCGCCGGCCATCCAGACTGCCTGCGAACTGGGCTTCGGCCAGGGGCTGTCGACCAACTTCCACGCTGCGGCGTCCACCACGCGCTGGTGGGGCAATGATTTCAATCCCTTGCAGGCCGCCTTCGCCCGGGAGCTGGCGGCCGCCAGCGGCAGCGGCGCGCAGCTGGAGGACTCCAGCTTCTCGCACTTCTGTCGTCGCGACGATCTGCCGGATTTCGATTTCATCGCCCTGCACGGTATCTGGAGCTGGGTGTCCGAAGACAACCGCTCCATCATTCTGGATTTCATCGACCGCAAGCTCAAACCGGGCGGGGTGCTCTACCTGAGCTACAACACCCAGCCGGGCTGGTCGGCTTTCATGCCGCTGCGCGACCTGCTGGTGCAGCACACGCAACTGGCCGGCAACGAGGAACGCGGCCTGCCTACCGCGGACCGCATCGAGGCTGCGCTGGCCTTCGCGACGCGTCTGTTCGAGACCGACCCGGTCTACGCCCAGGCCAACCCCTTCATGCGGGACCGGCTCAAGCTGCTGTTGCAGCAGCCGCGCAGTTACCTGGCGCACGAGTACTTCAACCGTGACTGGCATGCCGAAGCGTTTGCCGAGATCCATCGTCGCTTCTCGCCGGCGGGTTTGCAGTTTGCCTGTCCGGCGCACTACATCGACCATCTCGACATGGCCAACCTGACGCCCGCGCAGCGCCAGTGCCTGGCCGGGATCGACGACCCGGTGCTGTACCAGAGCACGCGCGACTTCATGGTCAACCAGACTTTCCGCCGCGATTACTGGGTCCGTGGCGCCCAGGTGCAGGACGAGCGCCAGCGTGTGCAGGCCCTGGCGCTGCAAAGCGTGGTACTGCTGACCGAACCGGACAAGGTGCCGCTGACGATCCAGAACGTGGCCTCCGAGATCACGCTCAACCGCCTGATCTACGAGCCCATCCTGCAGGCGCTCTCGGACTACCGGCCGCATACTCTGGTGGACCTGGCGGCCTCGCTGGCGCATCGCAATCTGAATCTGGCGCAGGTGATCGACTCGGCCCTCATGCTCATCGGTACCGGCCACGCCGCACCGCTGCCGCCCGAGCCCGACGCCGCCACCCAGGCCCAGATCGCGCGCCGCACGGCCGACCTCAATGCCTATCTGCTGCAACGCGCGGCGCTGGTGCTGCCGGACAGCCAGGAGGGCGACATCAGCCACCTGGTCAGCCCGCTGACCGGAGGCGGCGTGAAGGTGGAGCGGGTCGAGCAGTTGTTCCTGCTGGCGCGTGAAGTCTGCGGCGATGACGTCGAAGCCTGGCCCGCGCAGGCCTGGCGGCATATCGCCGCGCAGGGCAAGCGGCTGGTACGCGATGGCGTGCGGCTGGAAGCCGAGGATGAGAACCTGGCCGAACTGGCCACCCAGGCGCGACTGTTTGCACGGACCCGGCTCCCCCTGCTGCGGGCCTTGCAGGTGGCCTGATCCGGCGCGCAATGCGCGTTGCATCGCAGCGCACTAGCCTGTAGCATTCCGCGTGGCCGTATTGTCGGCCTGCACGGCCGCATCTGCCTTGTCTGCCATCGAGGCGCCGAAGCTCTCTTTAAGGAAAGTCGGTTTCCAGCTTATGTCCCTGTCCCGCAAACTCCAAACACGCCTGACCCTGGCCGGCACCGCTGCCGCGCTGCTGACAGCCATCGTGCTCACCGCCATGGCCCTCAATGGCAGTACTCAGGGCCTGGCCGTCGCTGCCGTGCTGCTGGTGCTCGTATCGGCGCTGCTGTCCTGGGGGCTGGCGCGGCAGTTGCTGCAACCGTTGTCCGAGCTGGAAGCGGGCATGCAGCAGCTGCAGGATGAGCACAAGCAACTGGTGGAGCAACGTGACGATGCCCGCACCCACCTGGAAGAAATGGAAAAGACCCTGGCCGGCGTGGGCCTGGAGGATGCGCTCACGGGCCTGGCCAACCGACGCCAGTTCGAGCGCGGACTGCTGGAAGAATTCAACCGTGCGGCCCGTACCAGTCTGTCGCTGGCCATCATCATGATCGACATCGATCTCTTCGACGAATACAACGCCAGCTATGGCCGCATGGCCGGTGACAAGGTACTGCGCCGCGTCGGCAGCGCCATCCGTGATACCAACGTACGCCCGGAGGACCTGCTGGCGCGCTTCGGTACCCAGGAGATCGCCGTGCTGCTGCCGGGCTCGCGCCTGGAAGGCGCGCTGATCGTGGCCGAGCGCATCCGCACGTCGATCGAGCAACTCAACATCGAGCACAGCGCCAGTCCTACCGGCCGCGTGACCATCAGCATCGGCATTGCTGCCGTGGCACCGCAGCGCCAGGTGGACGAACCCGATACCGTGCTGCGCGAATCGGAACAGGCGCTGGCGCTGGCCAAGGCGTCGGGCCGCGACTGCATTCGTACCAGCGAAGATCTCGTGAAGGCGTCGATAGCGTAGCCACGCCCAGGACCCAATGACAATGCCGCGCGATGGTCGCCCACCGCGCGGCATTTTTCATGGGGCTGGCCCAGCTCGGAGTCAGGGTTGCTCGGGTCCTGGGACCAGGAATTTGGATTTGGCGCAATACATCTTGGCGTTGGTGTCGTTGTAGACGATCTTGCTGCCGGCCTGCGACTGTCGCACCGGATAGGCCGAGTCATCCTCGGGCGTGAAGCGGATGCCCAGCGCCGCCTTGATGGCATCGCTCAGCTTGACCGGCGTGGTCTTGAAGTAGGCGCCGATGAAATCAGCCTGGCTGTTGCTGTCATTGACCAGGAAATCGGTGGGCTGCATGCCCCACAGCGAGACATTGGAGGCCTTGAACCAGTAGGCACCGCCCTCGGTCTTGTAGGGCGGGCCGAAGGCGGCGACCAGGTAATCGAAGAAATACTTGCTGTTGAGCTGGTTCAGGCACAGCAGGGCATTGCCGACTTCGATGCCGAAGCTGGGCTGCGGCGCGGCCTGAGCCGCCGGTGCTGCAGCCATGGCACCGGCCAGCGTGAGCACCAGCGCAGACACGCGCGGACGCAGGCAGGTGCACAGGCGAGATACGATCTTCAAGCGAACTCCCGGAAATTGCCGTCTTGGCATGTTGTCGGTACGGCGCGCAGGGCGGGCCGGGGAGTCGATTGTAGGGGGCTTTCGTGATTTTTTCCAAGCGGCACCGTATTTTTGCGGTGTCAAGGCGGCAGGTGGAGTCAGGCGGGTGGGGTGGACGGTGTGTCCGTACCTGTCGAGGTCGCAGAGGAGGCGCGCGCCTGGCGCCGCATGGCGCGTACGAAGTCTGGCAGGCGGCGACCATTGCGGTCCGGATAGTGGCCGTGTTCGCTCATCTGTTGCACCCGGTCCAGGCGGAAGGAGCGGAAGTCCTCGCGCCGCTCGCACCAGGCCGCGAGCAGCCAGGTACCGCCAAAGAAGGCCAGCGCCAGTGGCCATACCACGCGTTGACTGCTGCGCTGCTGGGCATCGGTGTAATGCAGCAGCAGCTTGTGGCGGCTGTTGATGGCCTGGCGGATGGCTTCCAGCCGCTCACCCTGGCTGCCATCGTCCTGCATGGCCGGAGCAAATAGCGGCGTGGCCTCGACGAAATCGCGCTTTTCCCTGGGCAGGGCCAGCACCACCTTGGCCAGCGCCGATGCGGCCGCAGCCCCCAGTTGCGGGCCGCCCCAGGCCTGCACCATGCGCATGCCGATCACCAGTGCATCGATTTCATCGCTGTTGAACATCAGCGGCGGCAGGTCATAGCCCGGCTTGATGCGATAGCCGACCCCGGCTTCGCCATCCACCGGCACACCTGACAGCGACAGGTCGCGGATGTCGCGATAGACCGTGCGTTCCGACACCGACAGCCACTGCGCCAGCTGACGCGCCGTGGTGAGACGGCGTCCGCGCAGGTATTGGGTGATCTGGAACAGGCGATCGGCTCGACGCATGACTGGCAGAGAAAAAAAGATGCGCGCCATTCTGGCACGCATGCTCCTGGCCCGCCACGAACTTCGATGCTGCTGTGCAAGATGCGGGCGTGAGATTCAGCGGGCGCGCCACAGCATTCAGTGCATGGCGTGCAGGGCCAGGCGATTGCCTTCGCTGTCGATGAACTGGGCGATATAGCCGATATCGTTGGGCAGTTGGAAACGCTGCATGGTGACTTCGCCACCGGCGGCCTCGACGCGATCCAGGACGGCCTGGATGGAAGGGCCTGCATCGAGATAGATCAGCGTGCCCTGACGGGTCGGCTCCAGCCAGCCGGGTGAGGTCAGGCAGCCGACGGACTGGCCATCGTCACGCACGAAGATGGCCATCGGTCCTTCTTCCGACAGTTGTTCCTGGCGCAGCGTGGTGGCAAAAACGGCTTCGTAGAAGCGGGTGGCGCGCTGCAGGTCCTTGGTGGCGATCTCGAACCAGTTGACTTGGGTTTGCATGATGTTCTTCCTTTTCTTGTGAGGGGAGCGTTGTGCATGCCGGTTGGCATGGAGCGCATCATGCGTGAGGGCTACTGACACCGTTCTGTCAGTAGCCCTCGCGCCCTGAGGAAGCAACCTTCACGAATCAGCGCGTCGCCGTGGCCGGGGCGCCCTCCGGCTGCGCGGTCTGGCCGATTTGTTCACTATCACTATCGTGCCGGGCCGCATAGCGCCGCGCCAGCACCGCGCAAAGCATCAGCTGCATCTGGTGGAACAGCATGATCGGCAGCAGCACCACGGCCGCACCGCTGCCGGCAAACAGCACCGAAGCGATGGGAATGCCCGAGGCCAGCGACTTCTTGGAGCCGCAGAAGACCAGCACGATTTCATCACCACGCGGCATCTTCAGGGCGCGGGCGCCATAGGTGGTTGCCAGCAGCACGGTCCCCAGCAGCACGGCATTGACCAGCACCAGCAAGGCCAGTTGCGCGGGCGGAAACAGGTGCCACACGCCCTGCGCCACGGCCACGCTGAAGGCGGCATAGACCGACAGCAGAATGCCGCCGCGATCAACCACGTTGACGATGACCTTGTGGCGATTGATCCAGGCGCCGATCCAGGGCCGCATCAGGTTGCCCAGCACGAAGGGCAGCAGCAACTGCAGCAGGATGCTCAGCACCTGCGTCATGCCATTGGCCTGGTGGTGACGATGCAGCAGCAGCGTCACCAGCAACGGCGTGATGACGATGCCCAGCAGGTTGGAGGCGGTGGCGCCGCAGATCGCCGCCGGCACGTTGCCGCGAGCGATCGAGGTAAAACCGATGGAAGACTGCACCGTGGAGGAGAGCGTACAGACGAACAGCACGCCCATCCACAACTGCGGCGTCAGCAGGTCGGGCACGGCGCTCCTGAGGGCCAGGCCCAGCAGGGGAAACAGCAGGAAGGTGGAAGCCAGCGTGAGCAGATGCAGGCGTGGCTGCTTCAGCCCCGACAGCGCCGCCTCCCGCGAGAGCTTGGCGCCGTGCAGGAAGAACAGCAGCGAGATGGCCGCATTGCTGGCGATGTGCATGAAATGCTCGAAGCCGCCGGTGGCAGGGAACAGGGTGGCCAGCAGCACGGTGCCGATGAGCAACTGGGTGAAGCGGTCGGGGAGGAAGCGGTTCATGGCGCGCTCGCGAAGAAAATGGAAGGAAATTGCCCGGGTTTGCCCTCATCATAGGAAAGTGCACGGCTATCGGGAACCCCTCTGATCGCGTTGACTGTCATCGGAAAATCCGATGATAATGGCCGCATGCTCAATCCCCTCTGGCTCCAGACCTTTGCCACGGCTGCCACTGCTTCCAGCTTCACCGAGGCCGGGCGCCAGCTTGGCCTGACGCAATCCACCGTGAGCGACCATATCCGTCGCCTGGAAGAAAGTCTGGGGCGACGCCTGTTCGTGCGCGACACGCATTCCTCGGCGCTGACCGCCGATGGCGAGAGCCTGCTGGTGCACGCGCGCCTGATCCTGCAGGCCCATGCGCGGGCCGAAGCGCAGTTCAGTGCCCCGCGCTTGCGCGGCCGGGTCCGCTTCGGCACCTCCGACGACCTTGCCATGGGCCCGCTGCCGGACATGCTGGCGGCCTTTCGCAGCCAGCATCCGGAAGTCGAACTGGAAATCACCATCGGGCTCACCAGCGATCTGTATGCCGCGCTGGAGCAAGGCAAGCTGGACCTGCTGGTCGGCAAGCGCCGCGCGGGCGAGTCACGCGGACACAGCATGTTTTCCACCCCCATGCAGTGGCTTACGCGCCCCGATACGCTGGTCGATCTGAGCGAACCCTTGCCGCTGATCCTGCTGCCCGAGCCCAGCATCACCCGCGCGGCCACTTTGCAGGCACTGGGCAAGTCGGGTCATCACTGGCGCATTGTCTGCACCAGTGGCAGTCATGCCGGCTGCATGGCGGCTGCGCGCGGCGGGCTGGGTCTGGCAGCCCTGCCGCAGCACCTGGGCTCACGCGACCTGGTGGAGCCCTTGAATCACGCGGCCCTGCCGCGCCTGCCGGATGTGGAATATGTAGCCCTGACCGCGCGGCGCCTGTCGCGCCCGGCCGATACGCTCTACCAGATCCTCATGGCCAGCCGCCTGAGTCGTGGCTGAACAGCTTGTCCGGGGCGGGTTTCAGGTCGTCTCGACAATCAGGGCGGGGTCCGCCAGTGAACGGATGCGCCGGTCCACGAAGTAGCCACCGGCTTCCACGTAGCGCAGATAATGGCGCCCGCATTGCGTGCAGCGGGCGACGTTGCTGCGGTTGCAGGGATACCAGGCCGGTGCGATGGGCGCCTCCGGCGAGGCATAGCGCGTGCCGTGCGGATGGTATTCGGTGAAGGTCGGTTCGTCGTAGGGGTCGGTGATGAGCGTGGCCACGTCCACCAGCTGGGTCTCCGGCAAGGACAGCGGCAGGCTGATCCAGCCGCGGCTGTCGGCTGTGCGGCAATTGCAGGGCGTGGTGATGGCCGCACTCTCGGTAGCCAGGGCGCGCAATTGCGCCAGGTCTGGATGGGGAAGCAGGTCTTGCATGGGAGCAATGGATCAGTGGTAAAGCCTGATGTCCTGTGGATAAACGCAGTGCCAATGCGAGAAACGATTTATCCACAGGCTGGCGAAAACAAGAAAACCGGGCAAACCTACTTTTTCGGGTTGTAGCGGATATCGCCTTCAAACAGCTGTGCCGTACCGCCTCCCAGGTCGGATTGCACCGGCCACACCTCATGTCCGATGCGCAACTCGGTCCCTTCGTAGACCGCCTTGGCCACGATGATGCGAGCGTCTTCCGCGGCCACCATGCCTTCCTTCATCTGGCTCACTTCTTCCAGCAGCACCTTGACCTCGTAGGCCAGCGCCTTGCGCTTGTCGCTGGTCTCATGGAGGATTTCCGGCGTGGCCTTCTCGGGGTTGAGCTTGTAGTAGCTCTGTTGCTTGATGGTACGGTCCAGCTCGGCCACCTTGCGCGTGTATTCCTGTTCCTTGATGGCGATCTTCTCTTCCAGATACGGATCGAGACCGACCTGGATGCGCGTATGCGTGGTGGTCGAGGCGCCGATCACGTTGGCACGAATGAGGTTGGTGGCTTCCACGCGCCCGCCGATGATGTGGCCGGTGCGCGGATTGCCCTTGCCCACCGTGATCTCGTTGCCGGCCAGCAGTTCGCAATGGCGGGCATTGCCCAGCACCAGAATGTCTTCGGCAGCTTCGATGTGGGCGCTCTCGGCGAACATCACCTGCACCGATTTTTGCGAACTGATGCGCGAGGCAATGGCGGTGGTCCCGGCCTGCGCCGTCACGCCTTCGCTGTGACCGATCACGCCGCCCTTGACGGTGACGCTGCCGCCGGCCACGATCTCGGCCGCTTCCACGGTACCGTTGATCACCACGTCGCCACCCACGTGCATCTTCATGCCCGTGAGCACGTCGCCCGAGACCTTGACCGTGCCTTCAAAGCTGAGGTTGCCGGTGGAGAGGTCGACGTTTTCAACATCCAGCACCGGATTGACCTTCACGCCATTCTTGATGACCGTGGGCTGGCCCGGCACGATGGCCACCAGCAGATTGGGGTCGTCCTCGCTGGGCTCGGCACCGATACATTCCTTGGAGAAGGGGGCGTCGGCAATCGGCCGCGCCGGTACCTTGCCGCCGCGGATGTCGATGCCGTCCTGGCCCGGTACGGGCGGAATGCGGCGCATCAGCGCATCGCCCACCTTGACCAGCAGGATATGGCCCATGTCGGCGTAGGAGACCACGGCATCTTCGTCAATGTCGGCCAGCTCCTCTTCCTTTTCTTCCAGCAGGCTCTCGAAACGAGCCGGCTCGGCCGGCGTGGGCATGAGACCCTGGGCCACTACCAGCTTGTTGCAGAAACCGGCCGACAGCGCGCCGCGCAATTGCTCGTGCAGGATGCCGTAGGTGATCCCGGCCGCGCGGATGGCGTTGACCACTTCCACGCTCTTGGCGCGGCCCCCATAGGGCGGCACCAGGGTCAGCGAGGCCGTCATCAGGTCATCGGCCACCTCCAGCGAGAACTCGCCATCGCGCCGTTCGGCGATGACCTGCGTGACCGCCTCCTTGGCATCTTCTGCCTTGCGCACGAAGGCGTTGAGGATCGAATCCTGGAAAAACAGCTTGGTCAGACCATGATCGGTCATGGACTGTTTCAGGAAGGCCAGCGTGAGCGGCGGGAAGCCCGGCGTGGGCTGCCACGTTGCGCTCAGTTCGCCGCTGGCCCGGTCGAACGCAAACGACAGCGGTTGCGGAGTTGCTTGGTTCATGCTGTTCCTCGATGTGATGCTGCACCGGGTCTGCTGCGGATCCCCTGCGGGTGATGGCGGCCGCGATATCGTCTTGTGCAATGGAGGCGTGCGCCCTCAAGGCGCCATCCATACGTGCCGGGTCGGCATCATGCCGGCGGCAGTCCCCCTGACGCAATACAGTTGACATTGTAATGTGGCAAGATGATCCAGTAATTTGTTCGATAGCACAAGTTTTGCCAATTTTGGCTCTAGATTAGGCTCTTATCGTTGGTTTTATGTTAAGTACCCAAATAGAAGACTTCAAGGGGGAAGATCCTCGCGACGACGCCTTGAGTGCGGCACGTTATCGTGCCGGGCGTGCCAGTACGCTGGTGAGCATCGTGGTCAACATCGCGCTGGTGATGCTGCAGGTCACGGCGGGCGTGTTTTCCGGTTCGCAGGCGCTCATTGCGGACGGCATCCATTCGCTGTCTGATCTCATTTCCGACTTCGTGGTGCTGCTGGCCGGGCACCACAGCCGCAAGCAGGCCGACGACGATCATCAATATGGTCACCAGCGTTACGAAACGGCGGCCTCGCTGGCACTCGGTGCGCTGCTGCTGGCCGTGGGTCTGGGCATGCTGGTATCGGCGGCGCAGAAGATCCAGCATTACGGCCACACCCCGCCAGTACACGTGGCGGCCTTGTGGGTGGCACTGGCGGCCTTGCTGGCCAAGGAACTGCTGTTTCGCTACATGCTGCGCATCGCCGAGCGCGTGCGTTCGAGCATGCTGGTGGCCAATGCCTGGCATGCGCGTTCGGATGCGGCCTCGTCGCTGGTGGTGGCCTTGGGCATCGTCGGCAGCCTGGCCGGTTTCACCTTGCTTGATCCGGTGGCGGCGGCGGTCGTGGGTTTGATGGTGGTGCGCACCGGCTGGGGATTTTTCTGGAGCGCGCTGCATGACCTGATGGACCGTGCCGTCTCGGCCGAGGAAGCCGAGGCTATCCGCGCCACCATCCTCGCCACGCCCGGCGTGCAGGGGCTGCATGATCTGCGTACGCGGCGCATGGGTGACCTGACGCTGGTGGACGTGCATCTGGAAATCGATGGCGCCCTCACCGTCACCGAGGGCCATGCCATTGCCATCGATGCGCGCCGGCGGGTGCTGGCGGCGCATCATGTGCTGGATGTGATGACGCATGTGGATCCGGTGGAGCAGGGGGCAGCGCACTGATCGTCACAATGACTGCGTGGCAATACACTGTGTAGCGTGGAGCACTACATTGTGACGAACTCTGCACGACGACTTGTCGGGCACGGCCGTCTTCGTTTAAAATCCGGGCTTCTCTTTGGGGAGTAGCCAGCTTCCGGGTCATCCGGAAGAGCCCGTGTCAACATTCTCGGCAGCATCGATGCCGTGGCGCGGGTAGCCATCCAGGTAGGCGAGACCATAGACGTATCCTGCGGCCAGGCTGGGCGCGCAGGCACGTCCATGGACTTCGCCCGGCCAAGGAACCCCGTTCATGAATTTCCCCGCTCTCGTTCTTCTCGCGCTCGCGATGTCCACTGACGCCTTTGCGGCAGCCATCGGCAAGGGTGCCGCCATGCAGAAGCCACGCTTGCTGCAGGCGCTGCGTATCGGTCTGCTGTTCGGCGTGATCGAAGCCATCACTCCGCTCATCGGCTGGTTTGCCGGTTCCGTGGCCACCAAGTGGGTCGCCGAATGGGACCACTGGATCGCCTTCGTACTGCTGCTGGTGCTGGGCGCGCGCATGATCCGCGAAGGTCTGAGCGAGGATGATGAGCAAGACGAGGCCGATGCGACCCCGCAGAAGCAATCCGTGGTCATGCTGGCGCTCACCGCTGTGGCGACCAGCATCGACGCCATGGCCGTGGGCGTGGGCCTGGCCTTCATCGATGTCAACATCCTGGAAGCCTCATTGCTGATCGGCCTGGCCACCACCACCATGGTCACCATCGGCGTGATGGTCGGCCGCGTGCTGGGCCATCTGATCGGCAAGCGTGCCGAGATTGTCGGGGGTGTGGTTCTCATCGGCGTGGGCGCAGCGATTCTCTACGAGCACATGAGCCGCGCGGGCGCTTGAACTCAGGCCCTGTGCAGTCGTGCCGCGCGCTCGGCGCAGTATCCGGTGGCCATGAGGCGAAAGGCCGTCACCGCCGGATTGTCCTGGTCCGCGCGCCACGCCATGCTCATCTCGGCGCGCGGCACCTCCCCGGCCAGCGGCCGGAACTCCACCCGATCGTAATGGAAACGCTGTGCCGAGGCAGGCAGGATGCCAACGCCCAGGCCGGCGCGTACCAGTGAGAGGATGGTATGGCTCTGGTCGATGTACTGGGTGAAATCCGGTTTGACGTCCGCCGCGCCCAGCATGGCCATGATGCGTTCGTAAAAGTACTTGCCATGCGTGGGGGAGTGCATGATGAAGGGCTGACCATCGAGCTGGCTGGTGGCGATGCGTTCATGCAGCGCCAGCGCATGCCCCTGGGGCATGGCCAGCACCAGCGGTTCCTCATCGACCAGCTGCAATTCCAGCGGCTGGCGCGACGATACCGGGCGCAGGAAGCCGATATCGATGGTGTTGGCGCTAAAGGCTTCCAGCTGCGCCACCGAAATCAGTTCGAACAGCACCACATCGATCTCGGGCAGGCTCTTGCGCGCCTGCATGAGCAACTCCGGGATCAGCTCGTAGCCGGCCGCGCCCGTGAAGCCTACCCGCACGCGCCCGGTCTTGCCCTGGCTGGCGCGGCGTACCGTGCTCTCGGCCTGTTCCGACAATTGCAGCAGGCGCGACGCGTCGGCCAGGAACACCCGGCCTTCGGTGGTGAGCCGCACCGTGCGCCCCACCCGTTCGAACAACTGCACACCCAGCCGGTGTTCCAGCAAGTGGATCTGGCGTGACAGAGGCGGCTGGGTCATGTTCAGCAACGCCGCCGCACGACGGAAATTGAGTTCGGTCGCAGCGACCACGAAACAACGGACTTGAGCCAGATCGAGCATGAGGATGTGCCGGTAAGGGGAGCGCCTGCATTATAGGCATGGCCGCTCCCCGCTGCGGCCGTGGTCGGATTCAGGTGGTCAGGCTACCTTCGGGGCGCCGCCCTGCCAGCCCCTGCGCCAGACTGGCCAGCACCATCTCGCCCATGGCCGTGCGCGATTCCACGGTGGCGCTGGCGCGATGCGCTTGCAACACCACCTGGTCCATCTGCAGCAGGGCCGGCGGCACGTTGGGTTCGTCCACGAACACATCCAGCCCCGCACCGGCAATGACGCCACGTTGCAGGGCATCCACCAGATCCTCTTCCACCACCAGCTTGCCGCGCGCGATATTGATGAGAATGCCTTCGCGTCCCAGCGCATCCAGGACGGCGGCGTTGATGATGCCCTGCGCCTTGTCGGCGGCAGCGGCCAGCACCAGTACATCGCTCTGGCGCGCCAGCTGCAGCAATGCCGGCTGGAACGTGTAGGGCAGGTCGTCCATGGCGCGCAGGTCGGTGTAGGCGATGGGGCAGCCAAAGGCCGCTGCGCGCTGGGCGATGGCACGGCCGACCTTGCCCATGCCGACGATGCCCACGCGCTTGCCGCTGAGGCGACGCGAGAGGGGAATCGCCGTCGGCGAAGGATGGCGCACCCAGTCACCGCGCTGCACGAAGGCGTGACCCGGACAGATCTGCCGACTCACCGCCAGCATCAGGCCCAGCGCCAGATCGGCCACGTCCTCGGTCAGTGCACCGAAGGTGCCGGTGACCGGCAAGCCCTTGCTGCGCGCATGGTTCAGATCCACTGCATCGGTCCCTACGCCATTGACGGCCACGACCTTCAAGGCCGGCAGGCGATCCATGAGGGCGTTGCTGATACCGGTATGGCCGCCGGTGATGACCCCTTCGATGACGGCCCCGTGGCGTGCGATGTAGGCTTCCTTGTCCTCCTGCTCGAACAGGCGGTGCATGTGATAGAGATTCTCCAGCTTGTCATTGATGGCAGGAACCAGGATGGGATTGAGCTGCAGTACGTGGCGTTTCATGGGAGAACTCCTTCTCGTTCGATGGCAATGCGGGGCGATGATGCGGGCATTCCGCCAGCACGTCCAATCCGAAAAGGCTATCAATTGATTCAGGAAATGGCACCTGATCGGGTATCAATATCGATTCAATCTGCACATCACCTGATAGCCAGAAAAGATTGGACGCCACGCAGGGGCACGGCCATGATTCCCGGCGTCGGCCTGCAAGACACGCAAGGTCGCCATCAACGTCGGGCGCCAACAGATCCCTTTGCGGGACGCACAACAAAGCCCGCCACCTGCACTGGAGACAAGCATGAACCTGGGATCACACCGGAGGCAGCGCGCGCTGCCCTCCTGACACGGGCGCATCGCCACGCCGTTGCCGCCAACCATAACGATAACCACGAGACACGCCACCAAAGGAGTTCGACGATGAATCCTGTCGACGCCGCCGACCCCGTCGGCCGCCATAGTTCCACCGCATCCTCTGCAATTGCTGCCCCTGCGGCCAGCCGTTTGTCAGAGCAGAAACCCACCCGCTACCGTTGGGTGGTGATGGGCCTGATCTTCCTGATCTGGGCCATTGCCTGCGCCGATCGCGCCAATTTCGGCATCGCCCTGCCGTACATGAAAAAGGAGTACGGCATCTCCAACACCGAGGCCGGACTGATCGTGAGTCTGTTTTCGTTTGCCTATGGTCTGGTGCAGATTCCGGTCGGGTTGATGTACAAGCGCCTGAGTGCCAAGACCACCGGCATGCTGTTTTCCGTCTTCATGTTGCTGACCTCGTTGTTTACCGGGCTCATGGGCACGACTTCATCGGTGCTGCTGTTGCAGCTCTACCGTGTCGGTCTCGGTTTGTCGGAAGGGCCACTGGGCATTGGCTGTACCAACGTCATCAATCGCTGGTTCCCGCCGGAGGAAAAGGGGACCGCCACCGGACTGTGGATTGCGGCTTCCAAGCTGGGTCCGCTGATCGTGCCGACGGTGTGCATCATCGTCATCCAGCTCTGGGGCTGGCGCGAAATCTTTTACGTGTTTGCGGTGCCGGGCATCTTCCTGGCCATTCTGTGGTTCTTCCTGGTGACCAATTCGCCCGCCGAAAACCGCTTCTGCAATGAGGCCGAGCGCCGTTACATCACCCAGGAGCTGTCGGCCGGTGCGGCCAGCGCCGGCACTGTTGCGGGGCAGGGTGCGCAGGTGGCACCGATGCCATGGCTGGACGGCATCAACCGTACCCGTCGTGTGCCGCGCCTGGAGACCTTGCGCCAGGTCTTCACGTCCTGGAACGTGATCGGCGTGGCTCTCGGCTATGGCTGCATGATCGGCATCAGCAATATCTTCATGTCGTGGATCCCGACCTATCTGGTCACGGTCAAGGGATTTGCTTCGGTGAAGATGGGTTTCCTTGCCTCGGCACCGTTCATCGGTGCGGTCGCGGGCAACATGCTGGGGGGCGTGATCTCGGACCGCCTGCTGGGTGGCCGCCGCAAGCCCATGATGCTGCTGGGCGCGCTGGGTACCGCCGTGATGACGCTCATGCTGGTGGATGCGCCCGACAGCGTGCTCTATCTCGGCGCCATGCTGATGTTGTCGGGCCTGATGCTGGGGATCGGCTTTGCCGGTTATTCGGCCTATCCCATGGGCCTGGCCACCAAGTCCACCTACCCGACCGCGTTCGGCATCGTCAATTCGCTGGGCCAGATCGGTGGCGCCTGTGCACCCCTGGCCGTGGGAATGCTGCTGGACCGCTATGACTGGAGCAGTGTCTTCCTTTACATGGTCGGCACTTCGCTGCTGTGCCTGGTGCTGCTGTTGAGCGTAGTGGAGCCGATCACGGTACGCAAGGCGGGGGACGAAGCCTGAGCGCGCAGTGCATGGAGAAAGCGACTGGCCCGCGTTGTTGCGGGCCTTTCTGTTGCTGACGAGGAATGTTCGTACTGATACGTATTAATATCTTGTGGATATTAATACGTATCGAATTATATATTGGACAAACACTCTCCTCGGAGGCACTCTTGTGCTCCCTTTTTCCCTAAGCAGCCCTGAGGAGACACCCATCATGCCGACCTATCGTTCCTATACCACTACCCAAGGCCGCAACATGGCCGGCGCGCGTGCGCTGTGGCGTGCCACCGGCATGAAGGATGGCGATTTCACCAAGCCCATCATCGCGGTCGTGAACTCCTTCACCCAGTTCGTGCCGGGTCACGTGCACCTGAAGGACCTGGGCCAGCTGGTGGCGCGCGAGATCGAGGCGGCCGGCGGCGTGGCCAAGGAATTCAACACCATCGCCGTGGATGACGGCATCGCCATGGGCCACGACGGCATGCTGTACTCGTTGCCCTCGCGCGACCTGATCGCCGATTCGGTCGAATACATGGTCAACGCCCACTGCGCCGACGCCATGGTCTGCATCTCCAATTGCGACAAGATCACCCCGGGCATGCTCATGGCCGCCATGCGCCTGAACATCCCCGTGGTCTTCGTCTCCGGTGGCCCGATGGAGGCCGGCAAGGTCATCAAGACCGTCAACACCGACAAGAAGGTCATCAAGCTGGACCTGGTCGACGCCATGATCCAGGCCGGCGACAAGAACATCTCGGATGCCGACGTGGCCGAAGTGGAGCGCTCGGCCTGTCCGACCTGCGGTTCCTGCTCGGGCATGTTCACCGCCAACTCGATGAACTGCCTGACCGAAGTGCTGGGCCTGTCGCTGCCGGGCAATGGCACCATCGTCGCCACCCACGCCGACCGCAAGGAACTGTTCCTGCGCGCCGGCCGCCTGATCGTCGAACTGGCCAAGCGCCACTATGAACAGGATGACTACAGCATCCTTCCGCGCAACATCTGCACCAAGGAAACCTGGGAAAACGCCATGACCCTGGACGTCTCCATGGGCGGCTCCACCAACACCGTGCTGCACCTCCTGGCCGCAGCCCACGAAGCCAAGGTGGAATTCACCATGGCCGACATCGACCGCATTTCGCGTCGTGTTCCCTGCCTGTGCAAGGTCGCGCCGATGACCAACAAGTACCACATCGAAGACGTGCACCGCGCCGGTGGCATCATCTCCATCCTCGGTGAGTTGGCCCGTGCCGGCCTGCTGGACACTTCGCGTCCGACCGTGCACAGCAAGACCCTGGGTGAAGCCATCGAGAAATTCGACATCCGCGTCACCAGCGATCCGGCCGTGCACAAGCTGTTCCGCGCCGCCCCCGGTGGTGTGCCGACGCAAGTGGCCTTCTCGCAGGAAGAGCGTTTTGAAGACAGCGACCTGGATCGCGCCAACGGCTGCATCCGTGATCGCGAACACGCCTATTCTCAAGATGGCGGCCTGGCGGTCCTGTACGGCAACATCGCCGAGAAGGGCTGCATCGTCAAGACCGCCGGCGTGGATGAAAGCATCCTGAAGTTCTCCGGCACCGCACGTGTCTTCGAGAGCCAGGACGCCGCCGTCGAAGGCATCCTGGGCGACAAGGTCAAGGCCGGCGACGTGGTCATCGTGCGCTACGAAGGCCCCAAGGGCGGCCCCGGCATGCAGGAAATGCTGTACCCGACTTCGTACATCAAGTCCAAGGGTCTCGGCAAGGCTTGCGCGCTGTTCACCGATGGTCGTTTCTCCGGTGGTTCCTCCGGCCTGGTGATTGGCCATGCTTCGCCGGAAGCGGCTGAAGGCGGCGCCATCGGTCTGGTGGAAGAGGGCGACATGATCGACATCGACATCCCCAACCGCAGCATCAACCTGCGCATTTCCGGTGAAGAACTGACCAAGCGTCGCGCCGACATGGAAGCCCGTGGCGATGCCGCGTGGCAGCCGGGCAACCGCCAGCGCGTGGTTTCGCAGGCACTGCAGGCTTATGCCGCGCTGACCACCTCGGCCGATCGTGGTGCCGTGCGTGATCTGTCGCAGTTGAAGCGCTGATCGTACGTGGCCGTCGCCGGTCACCGCTGCCAAAAAAATCGCCCGGTGCAAGCTGGGCGATTTTTTTTGTGCTGCGTCTGGCCAGGCTTAGACCTTGATTGCCGGTCGCATGTGCGTAGACGCAAATGCCAGCCCTTCCTCGAAGGACGACAGCACCATGTCCACCTGTTCCTTCACGGTCGCGGCCTCGACTTCCTCGTTGAAGAAGGACGGACGAATCGTTACCAGCAGCGCATGCGGCAGGTTCTCGCGCAGGTCGCGTACTACCCCCATCCAGGCGTCCAGTTTCTCTCGCACCGGATAGACCAGGAACACGATGGACACCAGTTCGGCCTTGCTGGTATCGGGCGGTCCTTCCTCGGGCTGGTCCAGCGTGATGCTGCGGGCATCGATGCCGGTCACGCGCAACGCATGCACCAGCAGTTCGGAGAGCAGGTCATCGCGCTCATGGCGCAAGCCACCGCACAGCACCACCGACCCTTGCGGCACATCCAGCGAACCCTGCCAGCGTCCCAGCCGCGCCTGGCGCAGTTCACGCAGATGCGCACCGACGCTGCTGTTGAGCAGCGGTACCTCGCGGCGCCGACGCAGGCTGCGCGGCGCGCCGGGACTTTGCGTGAGCACTTCGGTCAACTGCGAGACCGCATGCAGCAGACGCTCCTGCTGCGCTCCTTCGATGCGACCATGGCGCAAATCCAGCGCCGCCAGGGCCAGGCCGGGCAGCAGGATCTGGTCGCAGTACTTGGCAAAGCTCTGCTTCTGCAGATGCGTGCGGGCATCGCGGATGATGGCGTCCGATTCACCGGCCAGGGCACGCTGGTAGAAACGCTCGGCGTGTGTCATGTCGGGCGCCTCGCCCAGCAGGATGGTGATCGGTTCCAGGGCCGACACATGGCGCCCGGCCACCACCAGGCACAGCGTCAGCGGAGTGGAGAGCAGCAGGCCGATGGGTCCCCACAGCGTGCCCCAGAACAGCGCCGAGACGATCACCGCCAGCGGCGAGAGGCCCGAGCTATGACCATACACGCGCGGTTCGATGAAATTGGCCACGATCACTTCCAGCCCCACATAGAACGCCAGGAAAGACAGCGCCAGCCACCAGCCCGGATCGATGGCGGCGATGAAGATCGAGATCATCAGGCCCGAGGCCAGTGCACCCAGGTAGGGGACGAAGCGCAGCACCCCGGCCAGCGCGCCCCAGAGCACCGCATGCGGTACGCCCCCGGCGGCCAGCACCGCACCCATGATGAGGCCGAACACCAGGTTGACCAGAAACTGTGAAAAGAAGAAACGCGATACGCCCTCTGCCGCATCGCCCAGTGCCTGCATGGTGCGGCTCATCTCGGTCAGTCCGGCCAGGCGGATCAGGCGTTCGCGCAGGGATTCCTGTTCCAGCAGGATGAACACCAGCAAGACCAGCACGATGCCGGCCTGGCCGATCGGTCCCCAGGCCAGCGCAAAGAGCCGCCGCAAGGCCCCGCGCACCGACATGCGGGTATCGGTTTCGGGGGCGGCGGCGGCTGCTGCTGCGGCGGCACGACTGTTCTTCTTGCCGCTGCGCGCGCTCTCCGGCAGCGGCTGCGGGATCACCGCGCTCAGTTCGGCCTCCAGCCGGGCGAAGGGACGCTCGGTCATGGCACGCACGCTTTCTACCTTGTCCTGGATGGCTTCGCGGTATTGCGGCAGATCGCTGGTTACGCTCACCAACTGGAAGGTCAGCACCACCGCCAGTGCCACCAGGCAGCCGCCCACCAGCAGCACCGATACCATGGCGGCGGCAGCCCGGTTCAGGCCCAGGGCGGCGAGCTTCCTCACCAGCGGCAGGATGATCAGGCTGGCAATGCCGGCCACTGCCAGCGGGGCCAGGATGTCGCGGCCGAAGTAGAGCATGCCCAGTACCACGGCCGCCCCCAGGAGGGTGGTGGAATTCAGGCGTGAAAAGGCGGAAGTCTTGAGGTTTTGCATGGAGAGGATGAGGGCAGGAAGGCGGGCCGGTCAGCGATGCAGCGCGAGTATAGCCCTTGCCCTTGCAGTGCGCGCATCGCGCCTTGACGTTTTCTGCACCATGCCCCGCAACATCAGGTGCGGCGAGGCTTGCAGAGGGGGTGGTTCAGCGCGACACTTCATACAATTCCAGCGGCAGGCCATCCGGATCGGCGAAGAAGGTGAAGCGCCGGCCCGTGTATTCATCCACGCGGATCTCTTCCACGACCACGCCACGGGCTTCCAGTTCGGCCTTGCTGGCGGCGACATCGGCGACCGCAAAGGACAGATGGCGCAGACCGCAGGCCTCGGGACGCGAAGGACGCGACGGTGGGGCGGGGAAGGAGAACAGTTCTATCTGCGTACCGTCGGGCAGGCCCAGGTCCAGTTTCCACGAGTCGCGTGCGTCGCGGTAATGTTCGGCAATCACGCGCAGGCCCAGCAGATCGACGTAGAACGCGCGGGAGGCCGCATAGTCGGAACAGATGAGGGCCACATGATGGATGCCTTGCAGCTGCATGGGATGCTTTCAGAAAGAGGGTTCAGCCGGGACGGCCCTTGGGGCCGCGCTGCGCCAGCCCGGCGCAGACCGCGCGCACCTTGTCGCGCAGCCAGCGATGGGCCGGGTCCAGCTCTACGCGGGGATGCCACATCAGCGAGACGATGATGGGGTCGGTGGCCACCGGCAGTTCGAACAGATGGATGCCGGAGGCACTGCCATCCTTGCGCGGTGCCCCCGCCTGGGTCAGGAAGGAGTAGGGCACCATGGTCACCAGGTCGGAGCAACGCACCACCGCCAGCGCGCCCGGAAAGCTGGGCACGACTGCCACCACTTTGCGCACCAGGCCGCGCCCGGCCAGTGCGGCATCGATGGGGCCGTTGCGCTCGCCTCGTGGCGAGGCGCTCACATGCTCGTGGGCGCAATAGCGCTCGGCACTGACGCGGCGCAAGGCGGCCAATGGATGTCCGATGCGTACCGCACCCACGAAGCGATCACGAAACAGGGTTTGCAGACGCACCTCCGGTCCCATCTCGCTGGCCACGCCGATCTCGATGTCGGCACTGCCTTCGCGCAGCGGCAGCGGACTGCGCTCCACCTTGGGCGCGAAGCGCAGCCGCACCAGCGGGGCCTCTGCCGCCACGGCACTGATGAGTGCGGCACCGCAGGCTTCGATGAAGCCTTCATTGGCGCGCAGGGTGAAATCCCGCTCCAGCCGGGCCAGGTCCAGTTCCGGTACCGAGGGACGCAAGACCGATCGGGCTTCGTGCACCACATTGCGCACCCGTTCGCGCAGGGCTTCTGCGCAGGGAGTCAGCACCATCTGTCGTCCGGCCCGTACCAGCAACTGGTCGCCGGTGGCCTGGCGCAGGCGGGTCAGGGTGCGGCTCATGGCCGAGGCACTCAGGCCCAGGCGGCGCGCAGCCCCGGCCACGCTGGCTTCGGCGATGAGGGCATCGAGGGCGATCAGCAGGTTGAGGTCGGTATCGGACATGACGGCATCCTAGCATGCGGTAGCAGACATGATTGGAGGCATGGCGTTGCATGCAATGATCCAATGCAGGCCGTGCGTCTTCCGCCTTGTCTCGTGGCTGGCTATAGTGAAGACCTGATTCGATCTTCCCAAGCGATCTCCATGTCACTCTTTTCCGATCTGCCCGGCGACGAAGGCCTGCCGGGCGTACAGCGCCGCCGCGCCATGCTGGCCGTGATGACGGCCACCACCATGGCCGTCTTCGACGGCACCATCATCAACGTGGCCCTCCCGCAGATCAGCCAGGCCCTGCAGACCTCGGCCGCCGCCTCGGTATGGGTCGCCAATGCCTACCTGCTGGCTACGGCCATGACGCTGGCCGCCTTCGCCGCCTTGTCGTCGCGACTGGGCTTCCGCTCCCAGTTCACGGCGGGGCTGGCTGTCTTCACGCTGGCCTCGCTGGGCTGTGCATTGTCGCACTCGGTGGACCTGCTCATTGCCATGCGCGTGTTGCAGGGCCTGGGCGGTGCAGCCATGCTGAGCATTGCGCCGGCCATTCATCGCACCGTCTTTCCCAACCGCCTGCTGGGGCGCATCCTCGGCCTCAATGCCGTGCTGGTGGCGGCCAGTACCGCCATCGGTCCGGTACTGGGCGGCACCTTGCTGGCTGCGCTGGGCTGGGAATGGATCTTCCTCATCAACGTGCCGCTGGGCATCCTCGCCGTGCTGCTGTCGTGGAGCGCCATTCCGGAAACACGCAAGCCGGCGCAGGCGCCCTTCGACGTGGCCGGTGCGCTGTGGTCGGCGCTGGCCATGGGCGCCATCATCATGGCGGCCGATACCTGTGCGCGCTTTGCCGAACCGGGCCAGGGTACCCACGCCATGCTGGAGGCGGCAGCCTACGCCCTGGTGGCGCTGCTGGCCGGTACCGCCTTCGTGCGCGGCCAGCGCCGTGTACCGGAACCGCTGTTGCCGCTGGACATCTTTGCCAATGCACGTTTCTCGCTGGCCGCACTGACCTCGCTGGCGTCCTTCGTGGGGCAGGGCATCGCTTTCGTGGCCTTGCCCTTCCTGTTCCAGAACGGCTATGGATACACCGCCTTTGAATCGGCAGCACTGTTCACCCCGTGGCCGCTGGGTATCGTGCTGGTGGCGCCGCATGCAGGCAAGCTGGCCGACCGTCATTCTCCGGCCTTGCTGTCGAGCCTGGGCCTGGCGCTCTTTACGGTCGGGCTGGGCTTGCTGGCCTTGCTGCCCGATCACGCCCAGGCCTGGGACATTGGCTGGCGCGCACTGGTATGCGGCATGGGCTTCGGTTTCTTCCAGAGTCCCAACAACCGCGAGATGCTTTCCAATGTCGCCCGCGAACGCAGTGGCAATGCCTCGGGCGTGCTGGCCATCATGCGTACCTTCGGCCAGTGCCTGGGCGCGGCCATGCTGGGCACGATCCTGGCGATCTACACCGCCGGTGCGGTGGCCCAAGGTGAGCTCAAGATGAGTGCGACGCAGGATGGCGAGGCGATCCGTCTTGCCCTGTGGGTCGCGGTCCTGGCTACCGCGCTGGCTACGGCAGTGAGCGCCAGCCGCCTGCGTCGCAAGGCGCAATCGCCCGCCTGATCTGCATTTGCGAGCCATGGTGCAGAAAACGTCAAGCTCCCTGGAACTCATCATTGACTGAAATGTACCTGAATTGGTAACTTTTTAGTGAGCCCTTAAATCCTCGTTGATTCTCGCTTTGTCCCGGCAGGCGGGAGCATAGACTGCTTCTGCTTGCCGGCGTGCCGACTGCCACCCAGGGCGAATTACAAGCACAACAGCGTCCCGTTTCATCCTCCTCGCCCCACTCAAGCGTTCAGGTTTCGCAGTCCACCCTTGCAAGCTCCGTCCAACTCTCTCCGGCCTCATCCTGCATCGGCCGGGGGATACCACAAAAGGGGGCAATACCATGGGCAAGTTGAAAGTCGTGACCAGGCTGGCATTGGGCTTCGGCCTGATTCTCGTGTTTCTGTTGGGCATTTCCTTGCTGGGCATGGCGGGCATGTCGCGCATCAATGATGCCCTCAGCGACATCACCTCCGTCAACAATGCCGAAACCAGGCTGGTTGCCACCATGCGCAACGCACTGAGCCAGCGCGCCATCGCCATTCGCAACATTGCCCTGCTCGATGACCAGGAAGGCATGCGCGTAGAAGCGCAGACGCTGGCGCGCCAGGAAAAGATCTATGGCGATGCCTTGCTCGCGCTGGACAAGATGTTCAACACCGAAGCGGCCACCAGCGAGCGCGAGAAACAGTTGCTGGCCCAGATCAGGTCCGACGAGGCGGCCGCCGTGCCGTTGATGGCCAAGGCGCTGCAATTGGGGCTGGATAACCAGCCGGCCGATGCCGTCAAGGTGCTCATCACCGAAGTGCGGCCCAAGCAGCAGGCCTGGATCAAGTCGCTGACCGAACTGGCCGAATTCGAAGACCAGCTCAACGACGACGCTGCCGCCAGTGCCCGCAGCACCTATGCCTGGCTTCGTTCCATCATGCTCAGCGCGGTGGCGCTGGCCTTGCTCGCAGGCGTGGTCGCCTCGGCGATGATCGCGCGCAGCATCCTGCGCCAGTTGGGGGCCGAGCCGTCGGAAGCGCAGGCCGTCGCGCGCGAGATTGCCTCGGGCGATCTCACGGCCACGGTGCGTCTGCGTGAGGGCGACGGCGCCAGCCTCATGGCGTCGATCGAGCAGATGCGTTATCAGTTGAACGTAATCGCACACGGCATCAAGTCGGCCGCCGAGACGATCTCGGTGGCCAGTGGCCAGATTGCCCAGGGCAATTTCGACCTCTCGCAACGTACGGAAGAACAAGCGGCCTCGCTGGAGGAAACCGCCGCCAGCATGGAAGAGCTGACCACCACCGTGCGCCAGAACACCAGCCATGCCAGCGAAGCCTTGCGCCTCTCGGGCGGTGCCGCGCAGACGGCCGCCAGCGGCAGCGAAGCCTTTGATCGCGTGGTCTCGACCATGGACAAGATTTCGGCCAGTTCCGGCAAGATGGCCGACATCATCGGCGTGATCGAAGGCATCGCCTTCCAGACCAATATCCTCGCCTTGAATGCGGCTGTGGAAGCGGCCCGCGCCGGCGAGCAGGGGCGCGGCTTTGCGGTGGTGGCCTCGGAGGTGCGCTCGCTGGCACAACGCAGCGCCGTGGCGTCCAAGGAGATCAAGGATCTGATCGGTGAATCGATGGCACACGTGGGGGCGGGCTCGCAACTGGTGGCCAGCGCCGGTCAGCAGATGAGCGGCATCGTGGCTTCGGTGCAGCGCTTCGGCGAGATCATGAACGAGATTTCCACTGCCACCCAGGAGCAGGGCAGCGGCATCGAGCAGATCAATACCGCCATCGTGCAGATGGATCAGGTGACCCAGCAGAATGCAGCGCTGGTGGAACAGGCCAGTGCGGCGGCGCAGTCGCTGTCGCAGCAGGCCTCGGGTTTGCTGAAGGTGGTGTCGGTCTTCAAGATCCGCCAGGATGCCTCGACCATGACCGACAACGCACCCGCAAGCCCGACGGCACCGGCCTTGCAGAGCGCGCCGCTGGCGGCCCTGCACTGAGACCGATACCGAGAGAGCGAAGCGGCAGGGGGGCGGCACTCAGCCTTGGGGGCCGTCGTCCTCGTCCTCGTCCTTGGGCACGAACACCATGCCGCTCTTGGCGTTGTAATCCATGAGACCGGCATAGCGGCCCCAGGCGATCATGGTCTCGAAGGTCTTTTCAGGATTGTCATAGGGCAGGGCGCTGCCGATGTCCTTCAATACGCGCTCGGCCTCGATCTCCTCGGCCTCGCCCAGCACCGCCAGGATGATGTGGAAGATGCGCAGCTTGTAGACCTGCTCGGCAAAGATGGCGCGCTGTCCCTGGCGGTCGGCCGCCACGAAGCGGCGGCCGAGATCGGTCAGGTAGACCTCCTGCTTGGGGGTGTCCACCAGTTCCAGGATCTCTGCGGCCTTCACGGTAGCGATGGTCTCGCCGAATTCCTTGCCGATCTCGTCGGAGATGTCGTAGATGTTGTTCAACTCCGGTTCGTCGTTCAACAGGCTCATCAGGCCCAGGATCTGCCCCACCGGGATCAGCGGGATGGATTCCATGCGCTTGCGTCCGCGCGAGATCGGCTCACCCGGCACGTGCACTTCCGGCGGCAGGTCGGGCAGCGTCAGGGTGGTGATGGCTTCGTGGATGATGTTGACCAGACGTTGGAATTCCGGGCTCTTGGAGTCGCGCGGATAGGGTAGCGGGTTCTCCAGCACCAGACCCAGGCGACCCGGACGCGGGAACACCACGACGATGCGGGTGGCCATTTCCACCGCTTCCTCGATGTTGTGGGTAACCATGAAGATGGAGGTCAGGCCGCTGTCCGGTGCGCGCCACAGGCTGATGAGTTCCTGGCGCAGGTTTTCGGCGGTCAGCACGTCCAGGGCGCTGAAGGCTTCGTCCAGGCACAAGAGCTTGGGCTTGGAGACCAGCGCCCGTGCAATGCCCACGCGCTGGCGCATGCCGCCCGAGAGTTCGCGCGGATAGGCGCTATGGTAGTTGCCCAGGCCGATCAGTTCGATGGCGCGGTCGACCGCCGCGTCGCGTTCCTCGCGGGTCGGATTGTGCGACATCAGGCCTACGGCCACGTTCTGTTCCACGGTCAGCCAGGGATAGAGGGCGAAGGTCTGGAACACCACCGACGCATCACGATTGACACCATTGAGCTGTTTGCCGGCGGCCATGGTGTGGCCCGAGCTGGGTTCCACCAGGCCGGTCAGGCAGCGCAGGATGGTCGACTTGCCCGAGCCGGACTGGCCCAGCAGCGCCAGCAGTTCGCCTTCGTGGACGGCCAGGTCGATGTTGTCGAGCACCTTGAGCTCGTGGCCGCCGGCGGTATTGTAGGATTTGCTGACCGCGCACAGTTCGGCGACGGCAGGGCGTTGTTGCGAGGGTGTCATGGGTTGGCTCACGATCAATCGAGGCGGAAACGGCGTTCGGCGAAGGCATACAGGCGACGCCAGACAAACTTGTTCATCAGCACGACGAACATCGACATCACGCCGATGCTGGCGATGATGAGAGGCGTGTCACCGGACTTGGTGACTGCCGAAATATAGGCGCCCAGGCCATCGGCCTTGAGCGAGACATCCCCCCAACTGGCCAGCTCGGCCACGATGGAGGCGTTCCAGGCCCCTCCGGCGGCGGTACATGCACCGGTCACCCAGAACGGGAAGATGGCCGGCAGGATCAGCGTCTTCCACAGGTTCCAGCGTGACAGTCCGTACATGCGTGCGGCTTCCTTCAAGTCATTGGGAATGGCCATGGCGCCGGCAATCACGTTGAAGAGGATGTACCACTGCGTGCCCATGGCGATCAACAGGATGCTGCCCCAGTTCATGCTGACGTTGGCCGCGACGAACCAGCCCACCACCAGCGGGAAGGTCATGTTGACGGGGAAGGATGCGCCGATCTGCGCCAGCGGTTGCGCGAAGCGGGCGATGTGCGGCTTGGAGCCTATCCATACTCCCACCGGGGTCCAGATCAGGGTGGCGATGACGGTCATGGCCAGCACCCGCAGCATGGTCAGGAAGCCCAGCCAGACGATGTGACCGAACAGACTCCAGCTCATCGCGCCGTGCAGCGCATCGATGGCCGCGACCAGTCCGCGCAGGGCTTCGAAGATCAGCAGGCCGCAGATCGCGCCGGTCAACACGCGTTTGGTCCAGCGTTGGCGGGTGATGCGCGCCGGCGTGAGCGCTGCCGAGGTGGCGGGACGATGACGCGCCAGCCAGTCACCCAGCGGCTGCCAGCATTTCTCATCGAGCCAGGTAAAGACGTAGGAACCGCGCAGCAGGTCATACACCCAAGAGGTCGGCGGCGAGCTCGATTCGGTCAGTTCGATCTTGAACTTGTCGGCCCAGGCCAGCAGTGGCCGCCACACCAGCTGGTCGCTCACCAGGATCAGCGCCAGCATGGCGATGACCGCCCACAGTGCTGCCGTATGGTCGCCCTGGGCGATGGACTGCGCCATGTAGGAACCCAGGCCGGGCAGCTTCAGGTCCTTGTTCATGACGCTGATGGCTTCGCTCTGCGCCACGAAGAACCAGCCGCCGCCGAAGGACATCATCGAGTTCCAGATCAGGCTGTGTGCCGATGCCGGCAGCTCCACGGTGCGAAAGCGCTGCCAGGCGGTCAGGCGATAGGTGGTAGCGGCTTCCTGCATGTCGGTCGGGATGGTGACCATGGAGTGATAGAAGCCGAAGGCCATGTTCCACACCTGGCCGGTGAAGATGGCGAAGATGGCCGCGCATTCCACGCCCATCAGGCTACCCGGGAACAGCGCCATGAAACCGGCCACGGTGGCCGAGAGGAAACCCAGCACCGGCACCGATTGCAGGATGTCCAGCGCAGGCAGGATGAGGGCGCGCGCACGGCGGCTCTTGGCGGCCAGGTAGCCGGTGCCGATGGCGAAGAAGAGCGAGAAAGCAAAGGCGATCCACATGCGCAGCAGGGTGCGGCCGGCGTAATAGGGGATCATGGCGGGCGAGCTGTCGACCTCCAGCTGGTCGGACGGGTCGAAGTGCACCAGCATGCCACGGCCGAAGTGCAGCGCGCTCCACAGCAGGCCGAACAGCACCGCCAGCACCAGCGCATCGATCCAGCCGAAGCCAGGCTTGACTTCTTCATAGGCCGTCAGTTGCGGCGAGGTGGTCTTCATTGTCATGGCGGCGAGGCTGGATGGCGGTGTTGGTGTTGGTCGCGGTGGTAGCGTTCGTGGCTGGGCAAGACGTGGTCAACGGCTTCAATCCGGTCGTGCGCGATCCCATGCCTGATGGATCAGTCGCCCCCCGGGACCGGCGGCGCCACTGTAGCAAGGAATTCTGACAGTTTCTTGACCACCTTCCCGGATGCCGACATTTGCTTGACTGCCTGACGCGACCGGGTGGACGCTTAACGCACGGACTGTCATCCCGGCTGACGCGAACCGTACGCGATCCGATTCGTCTCGCATGTCGATAGTAAAAAAGCCGCCCTGCTCTCGCAGGACGGCTTTTCTCCCCGGACCGCCGGATCGTTTCAGGCGCGATGCTGCGGCCCTTCCTGCGTCGCTCTGCGTGGAATCATCGTCCACATCGTCAAGCCACTGAGCAACAGCAATCCCGCCAGGATATACAGCGCGATATCGATATTGCCGGTGCGCGTCTTGACCAGACCGATCAGCCAGGGGCTGACGATGCCGCTGGTGATGCCCACGCTGGAGATGAAGGCGATGCCCGGTGCGATGGTCTGGCTCGGGAGCAGTCCGGGCGGCAGCGACCAGAAGATCGGCAGGGCCGCAAAGATCAGCACCGCCGCCATCGACAGCAGTCCCAGCGAGACCGCAAAGCTGGAAGGATGCAGGGTCAGCGCGGCCAGCGCCAGCGCACCGCCGGTGGTGCACATCAGGAAGTGGCCGTGACGCTCGTTGCGGCGGTCCGAGCGGCGCGCGATCAGGATCAGGCCGATGGCGCCGATGGCGTTGGGGATGACCGTATAGAGCGAGACCTCGACCACATCCTTGATGCCGAAGTCGCGAATCATCAGTGGCATCCAGAAGTTCAGCGTGAGCGAGCCGCAGGTCAGCGCAAAGTAGATGAAGGCGAACAGGTAGGTCTGAGGATGCGACAGCGCCTGCCTGAGCGCCATCAGCGAATGCGGTCTCACATGATGGGTACGCAGCGCTTCCTGGTTTTGGCGGGTCTGCAGGAAACCGGCTTCTTGCGGGGTCAGCCACCTGGCCTGTGCCGGTCCGTCGGGCAGCAGGAAAATCACCAGCAGGCCCAGCACCACCGCTGGTGCACCTTCGATGGCAAACATCCACTGCCAGCCATACAGACCCATCACGCCAGCCATGTCACGCATGATCCAGCCCGAGACCAGTCCGCCCAATACCCCCGCCACCGCCACCCCGGCAAAGAAGATCGCCATCACCGCCGCGCGGCGCTGCGCCGGAAACCAGTAGCTGAGATAGAGCACGATGCCGGGGAAGAAACCGGCTTCGAATACGCCCAGCAGGAAGCGCAGGATGTAAAAGTGCGTGGCATCGTTGACCGCCATCATGCCCACCGATGCCAGCCCCCACAGCACCATGATCCGGGAAAAGGTGCGGCGTGCGCCAAAACGTGCCAGCAGCATGTTGCTGGGCACTTCGCACAGGACGTAGCCGACATAGAACACGGCCGCGCCCAGACCATACATGGCGTCGCTGAAGCCGAGATCCTGCTTCATCTGCAACTGGGCGAAGCCGATGTTGATACGGTCCAGGAAGGACACTACGTAACAGATGAAGAGAAAGGGAATGATGCGCAGCCAGACCTTGCGATAAATCGCGTCTTCGGCCGCCACGCCCAGATCGAGCGCGGAAGGGGCGGCCAGCGTGCCGGCGCCCTGGGATGGGGTCATCATGAATGTCTCCGTTGGATAGGCGCCTGTGGCGGCGCTCTTGTGGATGTCGAGGAAGGATGGATATGACTCAGGCCGCTTCGGCCAGCGTCGCCGAGGCTGCCGGGGCCAGGCCGGCGCGGGCGCGCTGCATGGCCTCGATCAGCACGTCGTGGCCGCCGATGTGGTTGGCTAGCAGCAGGATCAGGCGGGCATTGAGGTCCTGGCTGGCGGCATCGTCCAGGCCGCGATGGATTTCGATGAGGGCTTCGTAGAAGTCATCGGGGTGCGTCAGATTGGGCGCGGTGTTGAGGCTCATGGTGTCTCCTTGTTGAAGGGGCGGGTGGTTTTGCGATGGGTTCAGGCGGCATCCAGTTCGGCCGTGGACAGGGTGTCGTGGCTGTAGCCGGTGGCGCGCTGCAGGGCGTGTTCCAGCGCCGACGCGTCTATCCCGCGCCAGCGGGCGCAGACGTGCTGGTCCGGACGGATCAGATAGCAGGTGTGTGGCTGGCCGTCATAGCGTTGTGCCACCAGGCCCTCGATGTCCTCCACCTGGACGGCGTCGGGGCCCAGGGTTGCCAGCACGGCACGGTCGGCGGCGGTGGTCGCGACGCCGCTGACAAACAGCAGGCGCAGCGGCACCCCGTTGTCGCTCAGTCGGGCCAGTGCCGGCAGCAGGACGGCGGGCAGGGCGGCAGCCGGGGCGAAGATCATGGCCACGAACTGGTCGCCCAGATGGGGTAGCAGCCAGCCCGGCATGGTGTCCATCGAGACAGGGGCATCGGTACAGGGGGCCCCGGCCTGCATGGCACCCAGGAAAGGGGCACTGTCGCGGGTGCTCAAGGGGGAGTCGTGCAGGGTGGCGGGCAGTGACAGGCGGCCACTGTTGACCAGTCTGCGTGCGAATACATGCTCACGCGCCAGCCCCAGCACGGCATCGCGGAAGCGGCGGCTGACGGCGCTCTTGGGCGTGATGAAGTCGGTGGAGCGGGTGGAGTTGAGCAGGTTCTCGTCAGCGGCGTATTGGCGCTCGCTGGCGTAGCTGTCCAGCAGGCTTTCGGGCGCCTTGCCCTGCAGGACGAAGGCCAGCTTCCAGGCCAGGTTCTCGGCATCCTGCACGCCGCTGTTGGCACCGCGCGCACCGAAGGGCGAGACGCAGTGCGCGGCGTCGCCCACGAACAGGACGCGGCCATGACGGAAGCTGTCCATGCGCACACAGGAAAAGGTATAGACGCTCACCCATTCCAGGGTGAATTGCGCCTGCTTGCCGAGCAGCGCCTGTACGCGCGGGATCACGCGTTCGGGCGTTCTCTCCAGGACCGGATCGGCGTCCCAGCCGAGCTGGAAATCGATGCGCCAGACATCATCGGGCTGGCGATGCAGCAGCACCGACTGGTTGGGATGGAAGGGCGGATCGAACCAGAACCAGCGTTCCGCCGGGAAGGGCGCTTCCATCTTGACGTCGGCGATGAGGAAGCGGTCGCGGAAGGTGTGGCCCACACTTTCCAGTCCCATCATCCGGCGCAAGGGGCTGCGCGAGCCATCGGCCGCCACCACGTAGCGCGCCTTGAGCTGGTAGCTGTCCTCCGGGGTTTCTACCGTCAGCACTTCGTGGTCGGCGTGATGCGCGATGGCGCTGACCCGGCTCTTCCAGCGCAGCTCGATGAGGTCATGGCTGCGCGCCTGTTCCAGCAGGTAGCCTTCCACGTAGTACTGCTGCAGGTTGATGAAGGCCGGCCGCGCGTGGCCACTTTCGGGCTGCAGGTCGAATTCGTAGATGGCCTCCTCGCGCAGAAACACCTTGCCGCGATGCCACCCCACGCCCTTGTCCATCATGCGCTGGCCGCAACCGATGCGGTCGAAGATGTCCAGCGTGCGCTTGGCAAAGCAGATCGCCCGCGAGCCGGTGGAGAGCGTATCGTCGTCATCGACCAGCACGACGCGAATGCCCTGCCGGGCGAGGTCGATGGCGGTCACCAGCCCGACCGGGCCGGCGCCGACGACGACCACCGGATGCACGGCGGCGCCGGCGGGTCTGGTTTGCTCCGGGCAGGGCTGATAGCTGAAACGTTGCTGCTGATAATCAATGGCTGGGCTGGGGTTCATGGCCGGTCTCCTCGCTGTTCTTTTCTCTTCTGACTGCGGGCGCTTGCGGTGCGCTCAGGCTTGCAGTGCGGCCCACATTTCCTTGTCGCGTTCTGCCGTCCAGATGCGCGGATGGGTGATGCCGGAGGCCTCGTCATAGGCCCGCGTGACATCGAAGGGCAGGCAGTGTTCATAGATGAAGACCTGGCCGAACCTGGGATCCATCAACTTGCGGGTGTGCGCCATGGCCTCCTTGAGCCCCATCTTGCCGGCCACGGCTTCGCGCCCTGCGCGCAGCAGGGTGGAGACGAAATCCCTGGTATAGGCGATGGCCTGCGTGACCTGCTCGCGCCCTTGCAGCGCCGGCCCGCGGCCGGGGACCAGGGCTTCCGGTTGCAGGGCCGCCAGGGCATCGAGCGTGGCCGGCCAGGGTTCCAGCTGGGCATCGCCGCAGTAGCAGGCGGCGTCGTATTCCACCAGATCGCCCGAGAACAGCACCTTCTGACCGGGGATCCACACCACCGTATCGCCCTTGGTGTGACCAGGGCCGAGATGGGCGATCTTCACTTCCAGCTGACCCATGAAGATCGTCATTTCCTTCTCGAAGACCATGGTCGGCCAGGTCAGGCCGGGCACCGTTTCCACCCCGGCGAACAGGCGCGGGAAGCGCTCGATCTCGGACTTCATGTCGGCCTCGCCACGCTCGACGATCATCTCGTAGGTGCCGCGACTGGCGATGACCTGCTCGCCGCCTTCCTTGAAATAGGCCGAGGCGCCCAGCACGCGCACGGCGTGGTAGTGCGTCAGCACCACGTACTTGATGGGCAGGTCGGTCACGCTGCGGATGCGCGCGATCAGGTCCTGCGCCATGGCCGGGGTGGCGGTGGTGTCGATGACCATCACGCTGTCGTCGCCGATGATGACGCCGGAGTTGGGATCGCCCTCGGCGGTGTACGCGTAGGCGTTTTCCGAGATGCGTTCAAAGGTGATCTTCTTGGCGTCGAGATCCGCCTGGGATGCAAAAGCCTTGGCCATGTCTGCCTCGTTCTGGTTCGTTGGGTGGGGACGCGGCTGGACATGGCGTGTGCCATCGGGGGAGTCTCCGTCCAACCCGTCTTGGATCAATGCGGGTCAAATCTTGTTGTTGTTGCCTGCGACAAGCAGGTTGATCGCATCTTAGTCAGCGCGTTTTGATTAGTCAATAGCAAATACGCTTGTCAGAGGTTAATTGACGTTTTCTGCACCATGACGTGGAGGATGTCTTGCCGGACGGGAGTTGGATTAGAATCCAGGGTCTCGTATCGCAGGGCAGCCGGACGCGCAGCAATGCTTGCCGCTGCCATTGCCCGTCATCAGAAACCTTGGAATCATCGGATGAGCGCATCCCCCGTCAAGACACAACGCGGCATCCAGAGCGTGGAAGTGGCCGGGCGCCTGTTGCAGGCGCTGGCCCAGGCGCGCCAGCCATTGCCGCTGGTGGCGCTGGCGGCTGCGGCCGAATTGTCCTCGGCGCAAGCCCATACCTACCTGGTGAGTCTGCTCAGGCTGGGCCTGATCAAACGCACCCCCGGCGAGGGCTACTATGAATCCGGCCCGCTGGCCCTGCGTTTGGGCATGGCGCGGCTGGCCCGGGAACCGGCCTATCGCCAGGCCTTGCCGCAGGTCCGTCAACTGAGCCAGGAGACCGGCCTGAGCGTGGCGGTCACCCTGCCCACGCCGGCCGGCCCGACCATCGTGCATTACGCCCATGCCGGCAAGCCACTGCACGTGAACCTGCATGTGGGCACCGTCATGGCCCTCTCGGAAACCGCCACCGGACGCACCTACTGCGCCTTTACCCCACATGCCGACTGGCAGGCTCTGTGGGAGGCGCAGCATCCCGCCCAGCCGAAGGGCTGGCTCAAGCATGTCCAGCAAGAACTCGATGCCATCCGCAAGCGCGGCATGGAGCGCGCGGTCGACCTGCCCAGTCCGGGCGTGAGCAGTCTGTGCATGCCCTTGCTGGATGCACGGCAGCAGTTGCTGCTGCTGGTGACCGTGATCGGGCCCAGTGGTGTCATCGATACCGGCTGGCGCGGCGTGGTGGCGCGCCAGTTGCGCAGCTGCATCGAGGCCATCGCGGCCACGCTGGCGGCTGCAGAACAGACCGACGAGGAAGGGGAGTTTGTCCCATGAAGAGTACGCCGCACGCCTTGACCACGGTGGAGGGCGATCAGGAAGGTGAGCGCAGTCAGCGCGGTATCCAGTCGCTCGACAGCACCGGCGCCCTGCTCGATGCCTTGCTGGAAGCCGGACGGCCGCTCCCGCTGGGCGACCTGGCCAGACTGGCCGGGATGCCGGCAGCCAAGGCCTTTCCGCACCTGGTGAGTCTGCAGAAGATCGGTTTGCTGGCGCGCGATGCCCAGGGTAGTTTCTTCCCCGGTACGCTTTCGCTGGAACTGGGGCTGGCGGCCCTGCAGCGACTCTCGCCCCTGCGTGAGGCTGAGGCCGAGGTGGCTCCGCTGGCCCAGGCCACGGGCCTTTCGGTGGCGCTGGCCGTGGTCGGGCCGCTGGGCCCGACGGTAGTGCGGTTGGAGGAATCTTCGCGACCGCAGCACGTAAGCCTGCGCATCGGTACGGTGCTGTCGATGGTACATACCGCCATTGGACGTGTGTGTGCCGCACACCTGCCATCAGACATGCTGGCCGGTGCGCTGGCCATGGATGCGATCCGCATGGAAGGCGCCCATCCCGACAGCGTCTGCCATGCCGATGGCAACCTGCGCCACGACTACGCCGAACGGCTGCGCCAGATCCGCCTGCAGGCCATGGACCAGGCGCTGGGGCGACCGGTGCCGGGGATCCATACCCTGGCTGCGCCGGTATTCAATCACGCCGGACAACTGGCGCTGGTGATGGCCGTCATGGGCAGCAGCGGCAGCTTTGATACGGCCATCGAGGGTGAGGTGGCACAGCTGCTGCGGGCGGCAGCCCATACCGTGTCATGGCGCCTGGGCGCCTTCGAACAGGCTGCGCCGATGGCAGCCGAATAGATGTTCAGATCTTCTATATCGTTTATATAATTTATATTATTTATTGTTTTTTCAATCGTACATGGTGCTGCTCTGCAGGATCTGCTGGACGCGCCGCGCCAGCGTATCCATCTTGAACGGCTTGGTCAGCAGCTGCATGCCGCAGGGAAAGTTGCCATTGCTCAATGCTGGATACGCAGCGTCGCGCCATTACCCGGAAAGCGGGTTTACATCGGGCTTTTCCTGAGTTTGCAGCAGCCCCGGCGCCCCTATAATCAATGCCCGGATGACAAATGGTTGCTTGGCTGATGCCCGGCCCTCATGACGCCCTGGTCGCGGCGTACAAGTTGAAAAGGCATAGAGCAAAGGATGTCTGCTTCCTCATTGATGAACATGGTGCGCGCCTACTGGCGTGTCCATTATGATCAGCCCGAGCTGCTGATTGCGCAGTACCGCGCGTTCTCCGGCAAGATGCCGATGATGTATCTGATCCTGCTGATCAACAGCTGGGCGCTGGCGCATACCTACTACCCGCTGGCCCCGCACTGGCTGGCGCTGTATTTCCCGGCCGCGCTGACGGTCCTGTGCGTGACGCGCTTGAGTTTCTGGTGGCGCGGGCGCCATGTGGACCCGACCCCCGGCATGGCTGCCAGGGCGCTCAAGCGTACCAATTTCCTGGCAGCACCCATTGCGCTCAGTTTCTCGCTGTGGTCGGTGCTGATGTTTCCTTATGGCGACAGTTATGCCCAGGCCCATGTGGCGTTCTACATGGGCATCACCGTCATCTGCTGCATCTTCTGCCTGATGTATCTGCGCTCGGCGGCACTGTCGGTTGCGTTGATCGTCAATGGCATCTTCACGGTCTTCTTCCTCGGCACGCATATTCCGACCTTCGTGGCCGCGGCCATGAACGTGGTACTGGTGACCATCGGCATGCTGGCCATCGTCAACAGCCATTACAACGATTTCACCCGGCTCATTGATGCGCAGGTCAGGACGGCGCTCCTGGGCAATGAGAACCTGCGTCTGGCCAACCTCGATTCGCTCACGCAGATTCCCAATCGCCGCAAGTTCTTCGCCCAGCTCAACGAGATATGTACGCGTGCCACCGCCAACGGGCAGCGCTTTGCCGTCGCCATTCTTGACCTCGATGGTTTCAAGGCCGTCAATGATCTGTATGGTCATACCCACGGTGACCAGCTGCTGGTGGAAGTGGGCCAGCGTCTGACAGCAGTGTGCCTGGACGAGCGCTTCCACCTGGCGCGCCTGGGTGGCGACGAGTTTGCCATCATCATCGACGCCGGCCTAAGCGATGAGGCCCTGACCGGTTTCGGGGATCGCATCTGCGCTGCGCTGCGCCGCCCCTTCGTGCTCTACAAGGCGACGGTGCAAATCGCTGCCTCGGTGGGCGTGGCCACCTTCCCCGACATGGCGGTTGATGCCAGTTCGCTCTATGAACATGCCGACTATGCGCTGTATCAGGGCAAGCGCGAACGGCGCGGTACCGTCACGCTCTTTTCGGAGAAGGACAAGGCGCAGATCCAGCGCAATGCCAACATCGAGCAGGCCTTGCGGCTGGCCGACTTTGATCGCGAACTGTCGGTATTCTTCCAGCCCATCGTAAGTCTGGAGGATGGCCGACCGATCGCCTTCGAAGCCCTGGCGCGCTGGCACAGCGCGGTCAAGGGCGTGGTGGCGCCGGTCGAATTCATTCCCGCTGCCGAGCGCATGGGCATCATCAACCCGTTGAGCGTGATCCTGCTGAAGAAAGCCCTGCAGGCCGCAGTCACCTGGCCGTCCGCGATCCGCCTGTCGTTCAATCTCTCGGCCAACGACATCAACACCAGCGAAGGCATGGAACAGATCGTGCAGGTGATCGCCAGCTCGGGGTTTTGTCCTGCGCGGCTGGATCTGGAAATCACCGAGACGGCCGTGTTGCAGGATCTGGAGAAATCACGCCAGCTGCTCAGTGCCGTGCGCAAGCTCGGCTGCGGTATCACGCTCGATGACTTCGGAACCGGTTATGCCAGCCTGAGCCACCTGCATGCCTTGCCGCTGACGCGCATCAAGATCGACAAGAGTTTCGTCGCCGACATCGAACACAACGAGGTCAGCCACAAGATCGTGAAGTCATTGCTGGCGCTCACGCATGACATGCAGCTGACCTGCGTGGTGGAGGGCGTGGAAACATCCGCGCATCTGCAGAGCCTGCGCGAGCTCGGTGCGCTCTATGGCCAGGGCTACCTGTTCTCGGTACCGCTGGCGGCCGGCCAGGTCCAGCCCTGGATCGAGAACCGGTCGGCTGCCACACCTCAGCGTGGCTGACGCGCTGCGTTGGGGCCGTCTCGGCATGGTCCTTGTCGAATCGGCGCGCCATCATCACGCATCGCCTGCCCCTGGACCAAGCGGCCGAAGGCTATCGGATCTTCAACGAGAAGCGCGAGAATTGTCGCAAGGTGGTGCTCACTACGTGACGCGCTGACATTCTTCTCCCCATGTAAGCGATCGCTTGGCCGGTCGCTTTTTTTTCTGCATTGCTGAGCGGTTCGCTCTCCACGGATGCCAGCTGCCGTCCAGCCTTTCTGTTTTCCCCACCTGGCCCGTCTGCGCTGATGCCACAGATGCTCGAGCGCCAGCGATCTGCCAACTACTCGCATTGGCGTCATCAGCATGTCATAACGTGATGGAAACGAGACACGTCCGCAAGTTTCATTTGCTGGTAAGACCTTTGTGTGAGTAAATACTGCAAAAATTATGAAATATGCGAACAAAACATCGCGATGTTTCGTGATTATTTGCATATTTTTCATATTTTTATCGCAAACGTGATCCGGGAAAGTGAATGAAGGCCTTGTCAAACATGAAGATCGGCGTGAAGCTGAGCTTGGGGTTCGCCAGTCTGCTGGTGATGATGCTCGTACTGGTCGGGGTGGCCATGGTGGGGATCAATGCCTTGCGCGCCTCGATCGCGCGTGCCAATGAAGAACAGAACGAAAGCCTGAAACCGCTCTACGAGGCGCGCGAAGCGCTGGATCAGACCGGTCTGGCCGCACGCAATGCGTACGTCTTCCTGAGCGACGCCGATGCGCAATCCGAACTGAAGATCCTCGACCAGCAGAAGGCGCTCTATCTCAAGCTGTTGCAGAAGCTGGAACCGCGCCTGGCCGGCATCCCGCAGTTCGCCATCGTGCGCACCGGCTTGCTGCAGATGGCTGATGAACTCAAGCGTCCGCGTCAATATCGCGAGAGCGGGGCGATGGAGGCGTATCGCGATTTCCTGGTCAATGATTGCAGTCCCTTGCGGCGCAAGATCGTGGGCGACATCAACCTGCTCATCGAGCAGATCGATGCACAAAGTACGGCAGCAGGCGCGCAGGTCGAGCGCTCGGCGACCGACGCTCTGCGTTTCATCGCCATGCTGGCGGCGGTGGCGATCCTGATTGCGGTGGGGGTTGCCTTCACCATTACGCGCGGACTGTTGCGTCAGCTCGGCGGTGAACCGGCCTATGCGATGGCCATCGCGCAGCGCATTGCGCATGGCGACCTGGCCGTGGAGGTCGTCACCCGAACCAACGACCGGAGCAGCCTGCTGCATGCGCTGGGCATGATGCGCGACAGCCTGGCTGCCATCGTCGGCCAGGTACGTCAGGGAACCGATGCGATCGAACGTGCGGCCACTGAAATCGCCTCGGGCAACACGGACCTCTCCGGCCGCACGGAACGTCAGGCCAGCTCGCTGGAGGAAACCGCCAGCGCCATGGAGCAGATCACCTCGGCCGTGCGACAGAGTGCGGCCAACGCGGTACAGGCCAATGAACTGGCGGCCTCGGCCTCGGATATCGCGGTCAGGGGCGGCGACATGATGGGCAATGTCGTGGCGACGATGGAAGACATCCATCAATCCTCGGTCAAGATCGTGGATATCATCAGCGTGATTGACGGCATCGCTTTCCAGACCAACATCCTGGCGCTCAATGCCGCCGTCGAGGCGGCTCGGGCGGGCGAGGGCGGACGCGGCTTTGCGGTGGTGGCCTCGGAGGTGCGTACCCTGGCCCAGCGCAGCGCCTCGGCGGCCAAGGAAATCAAGGAACTGATCGGCGCCTCGGTGGCCAAGGTCGATAGTGGCAGCGACCAGGTCAAGGATGCCGGCCGGACCATGGAAGAGATCGTCGCCAGCGTGCGCAAGGTGACTGAGGTGATCGCCGAGATCAGTCTGTCCAGCCGCGAACAGAGCGAGGGTATCGAGCAGGTCAACGATGCCATCGGTCACATGGATGAAGCGACCCAGCAGAATTCGGCACTGGTGGAACAGGCCGCTGCGGCAGCAGAGGCGCTGACCTCGCAGGCCGGTGCCCTGGCGCGCCTGGTTTCCACCTTCAAGCTGGCGCCGAGCGGGCGTACGGCGCTCGTGGCGGGTTGATTCGTGCTTCTTGAAAATACCGGCCACGCCTACTGTGCAGCCCCGGCCGCCTTGCCGGACGATGAAGATGCACGCCTGGCGGCGTTGCAGGGATATTGCGTACTCGATACGCTGCCCGACAAGTCCTGTGACCAGATCACCGAACTGGCGCGCACGCTCTTTGGCGTGGAGATCGCCCTGATCTCGCTGGTGGATGAGGACAGGCAGTGGTTCAAGTCCCGTGCCGGTCTGTCGGCGCAGGAGACTCCGCGCTCGATGTCCTTCTGCGCCCATGCCATTCTGGCGCGCGGCAGCCTGGTGGTGCTCGATACGCATCAGGATGGGCGCTTTCGCAACAACCCGCTGGTGACTGCTGCACCGCGCATCCGCTTCTACGCAGGCGCGCTGCTGAGATCGTCGCAAGGTCATGCGCTGGGTACGCTCTGTCTGATCGATCCGCGTCCCCGCGAGCACTTCGGGCCGGCCGAGATGGCCAGGCTGGAGCAACTGGCCTGCATGGTCATGGAGCGGCTCGAACAGTTGCGCAACCGGGGCTATACCGACCATGTGACGGGTTTGCCCAATCGCGCCCGGCTCATGGAAGTGCTGCGCGCACGGGCGCATGTAAAGGGCGATACCGGCTTGCCGTGCGCAGCGCTGGGCGTGGACATCTGTTCACGTGAATATCTGTTCGACATGGTCAAGGCACTCGGCTGGGATTATGCCGAGTCCTTCCTGGTACAGGTCAGTCGTGCCTTGTGCGAAGCGCTGGACTACCAGCCGGTCTATCGTGTGACCACGACCACCTTCGTCTTCCTCCACGAAGGAACTGCCGCGCAGCGACAAGAGCACATCGCCAACGTGCGTCAACAGTTCGTCCAGGCGCTGGAAATCCACGGCATTCCGCATCAGCTCGACATCGCCATCGGCGTACTGCCGGCGGTGGATGACATTGCCGGCAGCGACGTCGTACGCTCGCTGCTGACCGTCATCGACGTGGGTCGCGAGGAGGGCGTCTGTCCGCGCCAGTTCGAATCGGTACATGCGGAAAACCAGCGTAATGCGTTCTGGTTGCTGTCGGCGCTGCCGATGGCCTTCAACTCTTCCGATGAACTGAGCCTGCATTACCAGCCCAAGGTGCGCTTGCGCGACAGCAGTTGCGTGGGGGTGGAAGCACTGATCCGCTGGCATCACCCTGTCCTGGGCAACATCTCGCCCGCGATCTTCATCGCGCTGGCCGAGAAGACGGCGCAAATTCGCCAGATCACGGCCTGGGTCGTGCGCCATGCGGTGGTGCAGGCGGCCGCCTGGCATGCGCGCGGCCATCGGGTGCCCATTGCCATCAATACCTCGGCGCGCGATTTCGAGTCCGACGACATCCTGCGCCTGCTGGCCGCCCAGCTGAAGCAGCATGCGGTCCCGCCGGGTCTGATTGAAATCGAATTCACCGAAAGCGCCATGGCCAGCAATCCTGCAGTGGTGCGCCAGCGCGTGCAGGCCATCCGCGAGCTGGGCGTGAAGGTGGCCATCGATGACTTCGGCAGCGGCTTCAGCAATCTGTCCTACCTGAAGAGCATTCCGGCTGACATCATGAAGATCGATCGTTCCTTCATCAGCAGACTGGTCGAAAACGAGGCCGATCAGGTGATCGTGCCTTCCATCATCCATCTGGCCCATCAGCTGGGGTTCAGCGTCGTGGCCGAAGGTGTGGAGAGCGAGCAAACCGCCAGGATCCTGCATCACCTGGGCTGTGACTTCGCCCAGGGCTATGCGATTGCGCGACCGATGCCGGCAGAGGAACTGGAGGAGTGGCTGGGGATGGTGCGATGAGCAGCGGCTGCTTCTTGAGCTTGCGCGTAAGCGCCTGCACGCTGCTCAGGGTGGCGAAGTCACTGGCGCTTCGATTCCAGCAGTTGCAGCGACAGGATGTCGGTCGCCAGGGCCGCGAGTTCTTCCAGTGCCTGTCGTTCGTGGGCGCGCAAGATGCGCGGTTCGGTGTCGATCACGCACAGCGAGCCAAAGGCACGGTCCTGGTACATCAGGCGGATGCCGGCATAGAAGCGGATGAAGGGTACGCCCGTGACCATCGGGTTATTGACGAAGCGGGGATCCTTGGTGGCATCGGAGACGGTGAAGATTTCCTCCTGCATCACGGCGTAATTGCAGAAGGCCCACGAGCGCGGCGTGGAGCTGATGTTCAGGCCATGTGCCGCACGGAAGATCTGCAGCTCCGAGGTCAGGAAAGTGACCAGGGCAATGGGTACATCCAGCAGTTCGCTGGCGAGCCATGTCAGGCGATGAAAGCGGGCCTCGGAATGTGTGTCTTCCATTGTCTGTTCAACAAAGCGCGCACGTTCTGGCTCGTTCGGGCTGACCGGATAAGGAACCTCGATCTGTGGCCCAGCGTGACCGGCAGTGGGCTCGGGTTGTTTCACTTCACGATGGCCAAGCAAGGTCATGACCGAGCTCAGCCGGGTGCGCCGATGGCCGCCCGGCGTTTTCCAGGAGGCCAGCATGCCGCTCTCCATCCACATCTGGGCGGTCGTGATCGAGACCCCCAGCAGTCTGGCAGCTTCTCGCGAAGTCATCGCCGGGTCCCCGGGGGGCATCTCGTTGTCATCAGATGGTACTGCACGACCCATTTGATTGATCCTTGTAAAAGTATAGCTGTGCGGTGAGTGAATTTGTATATTTCACATATTTAATATTTTTCGCATGGCAGAAATGCAACGAATCGTAGATTCTTTAATATCTTTCACTTTCCGGAGCATATGCTGTGGGCAAAATATGAAATAAACAAAGCTTCATACTGTAGTCAGGGGAGCTTACGTGTTCCTTGTCATTACCGGATTCTCGCTCTGCGGGAATGCGTGGATGTGCGCCATCTTGCAGGGATGTCCTTGCCAAGCGGGCATTGTAGTGCGCATTGCGAAAAGATGTCGGACAAGCGCCCGCGTTTTGTCCGGAAGCTGACCTGCGTCAAGCCTTGGGGGCCGGCAGGCTGGTTGGAGCGGGGAAGGGAGGGCAACGCTGTGGAAGAAACGGGAGAAGCCATGGGGGGGCAAGAGCAGTCCTCCTCGATTTCTCATGAGATGAAAATCCGAATCGGGGGTACCACCTATCTGATCGAAAGCCGCGCCTCGGGCGGGCCTGACGAACATCGGCTGTATGCCTATCGCGTCTGGTGCGATGGCGAATTGGTGAAGGATTGGACCGAGGGCAACATGGCCGACTTTTTCGGCAAGCTGCCCCCGGCTCACGTGCAATAGAACGCAACTGCTCCGGCGCATCCTCCGCGCCGGAACGCTGTCCCGCCTTCTCATCCCCCCGAGAAGGCGTTTGCCCTGCTCCGCGAGGAGCGGGGCTTTTTTTCGCCCGCGCCCCGGGCCGAGAATGGAAATGTATGAGCCAATCTCATTGGTCAATGAGATCAAATCATTTTTATTCATGGATTGGGCAGCATAGAATTCGCCCGGTACATTGACCGCATCGAGTCCGCCGCGCTGTCGGCAGACACGACTTCAGCACAGGGGCGCAGAAACATCATGAGCAAGGACTTCGCATTTGCCATCAAGAGCATTTGTTTCGACGAGGATTATCATCCCGCCGACAACACGCGCATCACCACCAACTTCGCCAACCTGGCCAGGGGCGCGCAGCGTCAGGAGAACCTGCGCAACACCTTCCGCATGATCAACAACCGTTTCAATGCACTGGCCCACTGGGATAATCCCAAGGCCGACCGTTATGCCGTGGCATTGGAGATCATCTCGGTGGAAATGGGCCTGGAAGGACAGGATACCGGCCAGGCACTGCCATTGATCGAGGTGCTCAAGACCAACATCCTCGATCACCGGACCGGTGAACGCATCGAAGGGATCGTTGGCAACAATTTTTCTTCTTACGTGCGCGACTACGATTTCAGCGTCGTCTTGCTGGAGCACACGAAGCAGCAGCCAAGCTTCAGCGTGCCGGAGAATTTCGGCGAACTGCATGGCAGGCTGTTCAAACAATTCGTCCAATCGGAGGCCTACCGGGCGCACTTCAGCAAGCCGCCCGTGATCTGCCTGAGCGTGGCCAGCAGCAAGACCTATCACCGTACCGAAAATGTGCATCCGGTACTGGGCGTGGAGTATCTCCAGAACGAAAGCTCACTGACCGATGCCTACTTCGCCAAGATGGGCCTGAAGGTCCGCTACTTCATGCCGCCCGACAGTGCCGCTCCGCTGGCCTTCTACTTCAGCGGCGACCTCCTGCGCGACTACTCGAATCTGGAGCTGATCGGCACCATCAGCACGATGGAGACCTTCCAGAAGATCTATCGCCCCGAAATCTACAACGCCAATTCCGCCGCCGGAAAGACCTACCGCCCCAGTCTGCAGCATGAGGACTATTCCCTCACGCGCATCGTCTATGACCGCGAGGAGCGCAGTCGTCTGGCGCTCCAGCAGGGACGCTTTGCCGAGGAGCACTTCATCAAGCCGTATCGCAGCGTGCTCGAACAGTGGTCGTCTGCTTGCACCCATTGATCTCTCCACCCACAAGGTTCTCCATCGTGAAAAAACTATTGCCCACCTCCACCGCCGGCAGCCTGCCCAAGCCCGTCTGGCTTGCCGAGCCCGAGACCCTCTGGTCCCCCTGGAAGCTGCAGGGGGATGAACTGCTGGAAGCCAAGCGCGATGCGTTGCGCCTGTCGTTGCAGCAACAGCGAAGGGCGGGTATCGATATCGTCAGTGATGGCGAGCAGACGCGCCAGCATTTCGTGACCACCTTCATCGAGCATCTTGACGGGGTGGATTTTGCCAGGCGCGAGACGGTACGCATCCGCAATCGCTACGATGCCAGCGTGCCGACGGTGGTCGGTGCGGTCTCGCGCCAGAAGCCGGTGTTCGTCGACGATGCGCGCTTCCTGCGCAGCCAGACCCGGCAGCCGATCAAGTGGGCCCTGCCCGGACCGATGACCATGATCGACACCCTCTACGACAGCCACTACAAGAGTCGCGAGAAGCTGGCCTGGGAATTCGCCACGATCCTCAACCAGGAAGCGCGCGAATTGGAGGCGGCGGGAGTGGACATCATCCAGTTCGATGAACCGGCCTTCAATGTCTTCTTCGATGAGGTCAACGACTGGGGCGTGGCCACGCTGGAGCGGGCCATTGAGGGGCTCAAGTGCGAGACCGCCGTGCACATCTGCTATGGCTACGGCATCAAGGCCAACACGGACTGGAAGAAGACACTGGGTTCGCAGTGGCGACAGTATGAGGAGACCTTCCCCAAATTGCAGGCATCGGGCATCGACATCGTCTCTTTGGAATGCCACAACGCGCGCGTTCCCATGGATCTGATCGAACTCATTGCCGGCAAGAAGGTGATGGTGGGAGCCATCGATGTGGCCAATCACACCATCGAAACGCCTGAGGAAGTCGCGGCCACCCTGCGCCAGGCATTGCAGTTCGTGGCGGCGGACAAGCTCTATCCCTGTACCAATTGCGGGATGGCGCCGCTGCCCAGGGAGGTAGCGGCCGGCAAGCTCGATGCCTTGTGCGCGGGGGCGGAGATTGTGCGCCGGGAGCTGGGGGCTTGATCATCTTGCCCACGCTCTGAACGTCGACGCAGGCATTCGTCGTGACCACGATTTGCAACAGCGGTGAAGCACCGACGATCATCGACTGTCTGCAGTACCGCCCCAGCCGCGAGCAGTTGGTCAAGCTGATCCGGGATGCCGGTCTCGCGGTGCGCGAAGCCCTGCGTCAAAAGGCAGGTCCCTGACGGATTGATATGGCGAGCCAAGAGAATGCGCCGCGGACCTGTCCGGGCGCATGAATCAGACTGTCCTGTAGCAGTGGGGGCACGCTGCCATGCAGAAAGGCAATGCGTTCAGATCGTCGTATCTTTCAGCTCGATGACGACCTTGCCTTTTGCACGGCCTGTTTCCAGATATTCCAGTCCAAGCTTTGCATTCTCAAATGAGAAAATCCTGTCAATGACGGGACGAATCTGTCCACTCTCGAGCATGGAGCCGATGATTGCCAGATGCTCCCCGTTCGGTTGAACAAACAGGAACGAGTAGTGCGTATCCTGTTGTTTGGCCAGGCGGATTATTCTTCTGCTCAACAAGCTGAAGACGATTCTCATCAGTAGATTCATACCTCTCCGAGAAGCGAATGCTCCATCGGGCGGGCCGATCAATGAAACGATCTTGCTCTTCGGCTTGAGTATGCGTAGCGCTTTCTCCAATGCGTCGCCTCGAACGGTGCCGAGCACGGTGTCATAGCCCTGCATGACATCCTCGAAATTCTGTTTCTTATAGTCCACGACTTCGTCTGCACCGAGAGTACGTACCCACTCCATATTGCTCGTACTCGTGGTCGTGCCGACAGTGGCCCCCAGTCGCTGGGCGAGCTGAATGGCAAAGGTTCCAATGCCCCCCGAGCCGGCTGGTATGAAAACCTTGTGGCCTGCTCGGGTCTGCGCACGTACGACCAGGGCCTGCCACGAAGTCAGTCCCACCATCGGAACCGAGGCTGCCTCGGCAAAACTCAAGTTGTCGGGCTTCAGGGCGGCTGCAAACTCAGGCACGGCGGCGTATTCGGCCAGACTGCCTTTGCCCAGATCGAAAATGCTCGCAAAGACTTTGTCGCCCGCCTTGAAGCGCGTTACCTTGCTGCCGACCTCGACGACAACGCCGGCCAGGTCACTTCCCAGCGTTGCCGGCATGTTGAACTTCAGGATAGGCTTGAATATGCCCTTGGGGATCATGTAGTCGATTGGATTCAATCCTGCCGCATGGATCTCGACGAGAATTTCATCGGGAGCAATGACAGGTTTGGAGATGTCCTCGAACATTACATTTTGCAGGCTGCCATAACGCTTCAGAATGAGTGCTTTCATACTTCCTTCTTTTTTCTGTTGAGGGGACTCGGCGCCCGAGCGAGCAGCAGGCCTAGAGAATCATCAAAAGGGCCCGCATCTCAAACGCATTCATCGTTGCGAACTTGTCGGTTGCAGCGGTATCCGGGTTCTTCACGAGTTGCGTTGCGCTCCGAGACTGGCCTGCAGCGACGGCAGTCCGCCCTGATTTCAGCACGTCCGGACGTCCTGGTTCGCTTGGACCCGGCCGTGTTCCGTTACGATTTCTCAACACCATGGTGATAAGCCTTGTACGTGGAGCATCCGTGTGCAATGAGGATGTGAAGGGCAGACCACAGCACTGTTTCGGTCGCGATGGATCCAGCGTGGGCGGTGAATCACCCCAGACCAAATTGCTTGTGAAGAATCTTGTCCAGGAAAGCCCGAGGCAAGAATCGCCTTGCAAAAGCGCCCTGACGTGCCACTTTCCCAGAGGGATAGCGGAGCGATGGAGACCCTGCCCCAGCAGCCTGGATGATGGTTTCTGCCACGCTCTCCGCGCTATCGGCTGCAGCCATCGCGGTGTTGTAGGCGACAAGGTATCGTTGACGGCTGCGGTCGTAGGCCGGGTGGGGGCGGTCGGGTGGGGTAACGCTCGTGTCGAAGGAGGTCCGTGTCACGCCGGGTTCGATAACCAGCACACGTACTCCGAATTCACGAACCTCGTGATCAAGAGATTCGGAGTAACCCTCGATGGCATGCTTGGTTGCGGAGTAATGCGCATTGTAGGGAGCGGGAATAATCCCCAGTCCCGAGCCAACATTCAATATACGACCGCTGCCTTGCTTGCGCATCGTCGGAAGTACTGCATTGGTCACTCTGATGAGCCCGAAGACGTTCGTCTCATACAGCATTCTTACCTGATCAAGGGAGCTTTCCTCCGCCGCTGCCGGTCCGAGGCCAAATCCCGCGTTATTGACCAGCACGTCGATGCGGCCTTCCTGGCGGAGCACTTCATCAATGGCGTTTTTCACTGACTCGTCATCCGTGACATCCATGCGCAAGAAAGGGAACGCCCCCTGGCTGGCCTGCTTGCCACGCCTGCTTGTTCCGTAAACGCGATAGCCGAGTGCCGCGAACCGCTCAGCGGTGGCCTCGCCTATCCCTGATGACGCACCGGTAACAAGTGCAATGCGGTTTTGCTTCGACATCCCGGACTCCTGTTCATTTATTGCTGCTCGTTGTTTGCACTCGCCCGTGAAAGGGGAGTGCGTGACAGAGCGGTTATAGGCGGATACTTACTTGAGTTGATAGCGTTGTGCGGCATGCGCTTGCCGGATATCTCCCAGCAGAGATAGACGAGCTTGCTCCAACGCTTCCCATCGTTCGGCGACATGAAGTGGCGGGATCGTGATCAGTTCGCGGCGATCAAATCCGATCAGCGCGGCATCGACCAGTTCGCCGACATCCATGACCTCAGGCAGCGTGTTGACATCGATTCCTGCACGCTCCCAGATTTCCGTGCGCGTCGCCGCAGGCAGAACCGCTTGAACGTAGACGCCCTTGGGAGAAAGCTCCAGGTGCAGTCCCTGGGACAGAAACAGGACAAAGGCCTTGGTGGCGCCATAGATCGCGGTTCCGAACTCGGGAGCGAAACCCACGACGGAGCCAATATTGACGATAGCGCCTCTCGCGGACCCGGCAAAACGTCCCGCCACTGCGGCCGCAAGGCGGGTGGGCGCCGTCGTATTGAGTGCAATCAGGCGATCAATGCCTTGCGCCGTCTGCTCAACAAACCGGCCTGACTGAGCAATCCCCGCATTGTTGACAAGCACTTCGATGTCGGAGTCCTCGCGCAAGCGGGTTTCGAGTCCGACCAGGTCGGTCGGGTTCGTCAAATCAGCGGGCAAGACTTCGACGGCCACGCCGGTGTCATCGTGCAAGCTGGCTGCCAATTTGTTGAGACGTTCATGATCCCGTGCTACCAGCACCAGTGCATGACCTCGCCGGGCCAAACGTTGGGCATAGGTGGCACCGATACCGCTGGAGGCTCCGGTGATAAGGGCTGTCGGTAACTTGCTCATGGCGGGTTTCCTTGTTCGCTGGCGATTGCGTTGTTTAAATTCCCCACTCCCCCGGCGCCCTGATCGCGTGGAGCAGGGGGCAAAGAGTCGAGGCAGGTAGAGATGCAATGATGATGATCATAATCATTGATGTCAATACTTTGATTATAGTCATAATCAAAATGTGGTAGGATTCTCACTGCTGAACATTTCACGATGAGATATCCATGAAGGTTACAAAGGCCCAGGTACAGGCAAACCGTGCGCGCGTTGTTGAAACTGCGTCTCTGTTGTTTCGTGAGCACGGCTATGATGGGGTCGGCATTGCCGATTTGATGTCCGCCGCGGGTCTTACTCATGGCGGGTTCTACAAGCACTTCGCCTCCAAATCCGACCTCATTGCAGAATCGGCGGCTTGTGGTCTCGCACAGACTGCAGAGCAATCCGTGGGCATCGAGATTGCTGAGCTGGTAAGGCACTATCTCTCTCGCGCCCATCGGGACAACCGGACGAATGGATGCACGATCGCTGCGCTAGGCGGGGACGCTGCGCGCCAGCCCGAGGCTGTTCGAGCCAGCTTTGCAGCAGGTATCGAAAAGATGCTGGCAACGCTAAGCAAGCTCAGCGCAGAATCGGATTCGTTCGAGGGGAGAGAGGAGAGGGCTCAAAACCTGAGCATCTTGGCGTGTGCGGTCGGTGCACTCGTCATGTCGCGCGCATGTCCGGATGATCTCCCTCTGGCAGACGAAATCCTGTCGGTTGTCCGGGACCGGCTCATGGCCACATTGAATGCAGCTGAAACGAATCAGGATTTCCAGTCTTCATAGAACTCTTGTGCATTTGATCGTCAAATGCACGAGTTCGCAGAAGTGCAAGTGCAGGCGGGAAATTGTTTGGCTTGATTCTTTTGTGTTGGCGTTTTCGCGTCGCAATCAATGCGTCCGTCAGCGTTTGCCGCAATCAACGGACTTCATCTGCATTGCCTCACCGGACTTACCAGCTGGTCTCCCTCTCCGCGGTCGAAGAAATCTTGTGAATGGCCAGATCCGCGCCTTCAAATTCCTGTTCCGGATCAAGACGAATCCCCACCATTTTCTTCAGCAAGCCATAGACGATCCAGCCTCCTGCCGCCGCAATGGCAATGCCCATGAGGCTGCCGATGAGCTGCGACATGAACGACACACCGCCCCTTCCGCCCAGGGCCTGCAAGCCGAAGATGCCGGCTGCGAGTCCGCCCCACAGTCCGCACAGCCCGTGCAGCGGCCATACGCCCAGTACATCGTCGATCTTCCACTTGTTCTGCGTGCGGGTGAACATCCATACGAAAATCGCGCCTGCAATGCCACCCGTGACCAGCGCGCCCAGCGGGTGCATCAGGTCCGAGCCAGCGCATACCGCTACCAGTCCGGCCAGTGGACCGTTGTAGGCAAAACCGGGATCGTTGCGTCCCATCATCAGGGCCACCAGCGTCCCCCCGGCCATGGCCATGAGCGAATTCATCGCGACCAGGCCATTCATCTTGTCCAGCGTCTGCGCGCTCATCACGTTGAAGCCGAACCAGCCCACCGTCAGAATCCATGCGCCCAGGGCCAGGAAGGGTATGTTGGAGGGGGGATGCGCCGCCACCGCACCTTCCTTGCTGTAACGGCCACGCCGCGCACCCAGCAGCAGCACCGCAGGCAGGGCGATCCAGCCGCCTACGGCGTGGACCACGATGGAACCGGCGAAGTCATGGAACTGCGCACCGAAGGTCGCCGCCAGCCAGGCTTGCACACCCAGGTGCTGGTTCCAGGCAATGCCCTCGAAGAAGGGATAGACCACACCCACCAGCACGGCCGTGGCCACCAGCTGCGGATTGAACTTGGAACGCTCGGCAATGCCGCCCGAGATGATGGCCGGAATGGCCGCCGCAAAGGTCAGCAGGAAAAAGAACTTCACCAGCTCGAAACCACTGCGCTGGGCCAGCGTCTCGGCTCCCGCAAAGAAGCTCACGCCATAGGCCACGTAGTAGCCGATGAAGAAATAGACGATGGTCGAGACCGCAAAGTCCGCCAGGATCTTCACCAGAGCATTGACCTGGTTCTTCTTGCGTACCGTCCCCAGCTCAAGGAAGGCAAAGCCGGCGTGCATGGCCAGAATCATGATCGCCCCCAGCAGGATGAAGAGGGCGTCTGCGCCGTTTTTGTGATCGTCCACCAGAAAATCTCCCAAAAAGTGTGCAAGAAAATGCTTGAAAGCCAGGACTAAAGCAATTTCCGTTCCATTTTGGTGAAAAATTCGCAGTTCCTTGATTTGAAACGACTTTTCTGGTGCATCAGGATCTTGTCAGTGAACGTTGCGCACGAACTTCGTGCGTTGCGGGCATGCTCCAGGTTGATGAGCTGCATTTTGGTGCGCGAGTCCCATGGTCTTCGCCTTCCCGGCGCGCGGGGAATTCCGATCAAAGTGCGCCGCTTCGTCGACTATCTCGCCGAGGACTTCGGCAGTCATCCTCCGTGGGAGCCGCAGGAAACGCCGCGTACCTAGGGCCCGCCTAGTGCGATGATACGAACAGCGCAGCAGGATCCGGCGCGGGAAGCGCGTAGGCGGTCTTCATTCTGGTGACCTCCTGCACGGGCGTCATGCCGAACAATCGCTTGAATTCACGGCTGAACTGGGATGCGCTTTCGTAGCCCACGGTGGCGCTGGCTGCGGCTACCGTCAGGCCGTTGCGCAACATCAGCAGACGCGCCTGATGCAGACGCGTGGACTTGAGATACTGCATGGGCGAGGTGGCGGTGACCGCCTTGAAATGCGCATGAAAGGATGGCGGACTCATCCCGGCTTCTTGCGCCAGCTGTTCCACGTCCAGCTTGTCCGCGTAGGCGGCATGGATCTTCCGGATGGCGCGAGCTACCTTTGCGTACTGTCCGTCATTGCGCAATGCGGCTCGCATGGAGGCGCCCTGTTCGCCGCTGAGTACCCGCAGGTAGATTTCCTTGACCAGGGAGCGGCCCAGTATGCGGGCCTCCATCGGAATGCACATGGCCTCCAGCAGGCGCAGGACGGAGGCCGACATCCTCTCGTCCATCCGGGTAGCGAACATGGTTTGCGGACTGGCGCGCACATCGGTCTGGTCCATCTGCAAGAGCACTTCGGCCAGCAGCTGGAAGTCCAGCCGAAAGTAGATCGCCAGCAGTGGCGCCTTCGCGCTGGCATCGGTTTGCATCGTGAATGGCACCGGCACGGAGACGGCCAGATAGTGGCGGGCATCATAGAGATAGGTCTTCCCGCCCAGGTAGCCGCGCTTTCTTCCCTGCACGACCACGACGATGCCCGGCTCGTAGAGCACCGGTGTTTCACGCAGGCGGCGATTGGAACGCAGCAGGCGCACATCCGGCAGCAGCGAGAGGTTGTAGCCCTCTTCAGGCGCGAGCTGCATGAGCAGGTCCACCATGCGCTGGTGCACACCCGAGGTCAAAGCTTGAGATGTCTTCATGCGTCCCGTCATCGTCAATTGATAGGTTTAGGCAAACATTGAATGCCAACCGACATGGTGCAGTCAAGTGCACCTGCCTATCATTGAAGCCGTCGCCTTCCCGGGTGATGAACCGGTTTGGTTCGTCAGGAGGGCGGTTTCACGGGAGATGTGGCGATGGTCATGCAGAAGTCCGACAAATTGAATTTTCTGATTACGGGTGTCAGCTCAGGTTTTGGACGTGCGCTGTCCCATGCGGCCTTGCAGGCGGGACATACAGTAATAGGCACAGTGCGCAACGAGGAGGCGCGAGCGGTCTTCGAGCACCTCGCACCGGGGCGGGCGATGGCAGTGGTGCTCGATGTCACCGATTTTCCTTCCATTGACAGTGTCATCGGCAGCGCGACCGAGCGCCTTGGTCCTGTCGACGTCCTGGTCAACAATGCCGGCTACGGTCATGAAGGGGCGCTGGAAGAGTCTTCGCTGGAGCAGATGCGGCATCAGTTCGACGTCAATGTCTTCGGTGCCGTCGCCATGATCAAGGCCGTGCTGCCGGCCATGCGGACGCGGCGACGCGGCCATGTCATCAACATCACCTCCATGGGTGGATTCATTACCATGCCGGGCATCGCCTACTACTGTGGCAGCAAGTTTGCTCTGGAAGGCATTTCAGAGACCCTGGCCAAGGAAGTGGCTGACTTCGGCATCAAGGTCACGGCGGTAGCGCCAGGCTCGTTCCGCACCGACTGGGCAGGCCGCTCCATGGTCCGTTCGCCGCGCAGCCTCTCCGACTATGACGCAGTGATCGATCCGATCCGCGCTGCGCGTCAGGCCAAGAGCGGTCACCAGCTCGGCGATCCGGCGAAGGCGGCGCAGGTAATCCTGGCCTTGGCCGACGATGTCAACGCCCCGGAGCATCTCCTGCTGGGCAGCGATGCAGTCAGGCTGGTGCGGGAAAAGCTGACGAAGATGAGTCAGGAGATCGACGCATGGGAACAGGTCTCCGTCTCCACCGACTTTCCGTAAATGCCCTTGCGTGACGGGTCCACCGAAGAACATCACTGCGCGGAGGGGGCGTATATTTTCGAGCGACTGACTGCATTTCAGCTGCGGTCAGGATTGGTCATCATGGTTTCATTGGACGGTCATATTGGATTGCTAGATTGCAGCTCCCCCCGTGTATCCCTCACCCTCACAGGAGCCGCCATGCCAGACCAATACCCGCCAGCCGACCACAGCCGTCGCCGCTTCCTGCGCGACAGCGCACTGACCACGGTGGCCGCCGCCACCACCTTGAGCGCCCCGGCCGCCTTTTCCGCCGCACCGGCCATCATCACCTCCGAACGCCTGCGCCCGCAATTGCCCGGCGGCGTCATGAGCGGCGATGTGACGCGTGACAGCGCCATGCTCTGGGCGCGTACCGATCGCAATGCGCGCATGCTGGTCGAGTATTCCACCCGCGAGAACTTCAGCAATCCCGTGCGCATCGTCGGCCCGACCGCGCTGGCACGGGAGGACTACACCGCGCGCGTGGACCTGCGTGGCCTGCCGGCCGGAGAACGCGTCTACTATCGCGTGCGCTTCCAGGACCTGCAGCATGAATCGGCCCTGAGCGAAACGCTGACCGGCAGCCTCATGCTGCCTGCCTCTGCACATGGCCAGGCGCGCGACATCACCTTCGCCTTTTCGGGCGACGAAGCCGGGCAGGGCTGGGGCATCAATGAGCAGTGGGGCGGTTATCGCGTTTATGAAAGCATGCGCCGCTTCCGTCCGGATTTCTTCATCCACTCGGGCGACCAGATCTATGCCGATGGCCCCATCCAGGCCGAAGTGAAGCTGGAGGACGGAACACTGTGGCGCAACGTGGTGACCGAAGCCAAGTCCAGGGTCGCGCAGACGCTGGACGACTATCGCGGCAACTTTGCCTACAACATGCTGGACGCCAACAAGCGCCGCTTCGCCGCCGAGGTGCCCTTCCTGGTGCAGTGGGATGACCACGAGGTGCGCAACAACTGGTATCCCGGCCAGGTGATCGGTGCGGCCGAAAAGCGCTACGACGAACGCAACATCGACGTGCTGGCGGCCCGCGCGCGCCAGGCCATGTTCGAACACAATCCCTTCCGCATCGACAGCGCCGATCCCTTCCGCATCTATCGCGCCTTCAACCACGGTCCGCTGCTGGAGGTGTTCATGCTGGACGAGCGCAGCTATCGCGGCCGCAATACTCCCAACCGCCAGAAGGGCGGCCACGACGCCGACTTCCTCGGCCCCGGGCAGATGCGCTGGATCAAGCAGGCGCTGCTGCGTTCGCGCTCGACCTGGAAGCTCATCGCCAGCGACATGCCGCTCTCCATCGTGGTCCCCGATCTGAATGCCGATGTCCCCAAGGGGACTTTCGAGGCCTGGGCCAATGCCGACCATGGCAAGCCCTCCGGACGCGAACTGGAGGTGGCCGAACTGCTGCGCTTCATCAAGCAGCATGACATCAAGAACGTGGTATGGGTGACAGCGGATGTGCATTACGCCTCGGCCACGCACTACGCACCGGAGCGCGCCCAGTTCACCGACTTCAAACCGTTCTGGGAATTCGTCGGCGGCCCGATCAATGCAGGTACCTTCGGACCAGGCGAGATCGATCGCACCTTCGGTCCGGACGTGCGCTTCGTCAGCGTCCCGGCTGACATGAAGCAGAACCGCTCACCGGTTGAACTGTTGCAGTTCTTCGGGATCGGCAAGATCGATGCGAGGAGCAAGACCCTGACAGTCACCCTCCACAACACTGAAGGCAAGGAAATCTACAAGGTGGAATTGCCGCCCGAGGCCTGATCGCCTGCGGGTAGTGCAGAGAGTGAGGGCGGAAGCGGACCGGATTCAGCCCGGTCCGGCAAGCCTGCGCGAGATGTTCGCGCAGGCTTGCAGCAGCGGCATCACATAGGCTTGCTGCGCATCGGCCAGGCGGCGATACAGCGGAATGCTCACGCTCACGCAGGCCACCGGTACGCCATCAGCACCGATGATGGCCGCGCCATAACAAAAAATCTGGGCTTCGTTCTCTTCGCGATCTTCGGCATAGCCGCGCGTGCGGGTCTCGTCGACATCGGCACGCAGGGCCTCCAGCGTGGTGTGCGTGTTGGCCGTGAAGGCTTGCAGATGCAGCGCGCGCATCAGGCGCTCGCGCTGCGCTTGTTCCAGTGCGGCCAGGTAGGCTTTGCCCACTGAACTCGAATACAAGGTCACGCGCGTACCGATGCGCGAATCCATGCGCACGGCTTGCGGGCTTTCCAGTTTCTCGATGTAGACCATGCTGTGGTCGCTGGGCACGGCCAGATGCACGGTCTCGCGGGTGATGTCGCGCAGCTGGCGCAACGGCTCGATGGCCGTGGTGCGGATGTCGCTGCGGTCCCAGGCGCGGCTGGCCAGATGGATCAGGCGCGGCCCGACTTCATATTGCTTGCTGCGCGGGTTCTCCACCACCATGCCCTCGGCCATGAGCGCGCCGAGGATGCGATAGACCGTGGGGCGCGGATAGCCCGACAGCGCAGCCAGCTGCGCGATGGAGAGCGGCGCTTCCTGGTCGGCGATGAGCTGCAGCACCGCCATGAACTTGGAGAAGGCGGCCGTGCCTGCAATCTTGTTGGCGTCGTCGGGTTGTTGGTCTTGGTCGGGCATGAGCGGTGCAGGAAACGGTACGGGGATCGGACCAGAAAACGGACCACATGGCGGTACGGAATGGGTTACCGGATTCGGGCCAGATTATAGCCGAGCCCGTTTGCAAAAAATCCCGCGCCGTCTGGAGCCGGCGCGGGCAAATGGCATTGCACGTGAAACGATTGCGGTGGTGTCAGGCCACCAGATAGCCGCCATCGACCGGCACGATGGCACCGGTCATGAAGGAGGCCGCCGGTGAACACAGGAAAGCAACCACCTGACCGATGTCTTCCGGCTTGCCCCAGCGGCCCAGCGGTGTGCGCGCCAGGATTGGCCCGGCGCGTACGGGGTCGTCCTGCAGGGCTTGCGTGAGCGGGGTGGCGATCCAGCCCGGCGCCACCGCATTGACGCGGATGCCGTCGGCCGCATAGGCGATGGCCAGCGACTTGGTCAGCTGCGCCACGCCGCCCTTGCTGGCGCTGTAGCCCGGCACCAGCCCGCCGCCGAAGAAGCTGAGCATGGAGGCAGTATTGACGATGCAGCCCCCGGACTGCTTGAGCAGTTCGCGGCTGGCAGCACAGACGCGCATGGTGCCGGTGAGGTTGACCGCGATGACCTGCTCGAAGACCTCGGTCTCCAGCTCTTCCCCGCGCTTGATGATGCCGGCGCAGTTGACCACGATATCGAGTTGCGTGAGGCCGGCGAGCACCGCGCGCACGCTGTCTTCGCTGGCCACGTTCATCTCCGCCAGGGTGATGCCGCTGCCCTCGAATGGCTCATGCGCCAAGGGCGGCAGGCCGGCAGCAATGACGCGTGCACCCAGTGCGGCGAGCTGGCATGCGACGGCCGCGCCTATGCCTTGGGTGCCGCCGGTGACGAGGGCGGTCTTGCCCCGGAGCAGGTCGGGAATGAAGCTCATGAAGGTTCCTTCTTGTGAGTGGCAGGAGACTGGCTGGATGCCGCTACCAACGGGCGGCGGCATCGGGTCAGGCTACTGACGAGTGAAGTTTTGCCTCAGGCGGCGTGTGCCTCGATCGGCTTGTCCACCACGAACATGTAGACCAGCGCGGCGGCAAAGGCCACGGCGGCACTGATCAGGAGGGCATTGACGAAGGAGTGGGTCTGGTCCACCACCACGCCCGTGATGACCGGTGCCAGCGAGCCGCCGAGATAGCCGCCGAAGTTCTGCATGCTGCCCAGCGAAGCTACCAGGCGCCGCGGAATGGCCACCGAGACCAGCGCCCAGGCGCCACCGGAAGCCATGTTCACGAAGGCCATGGCCAGCGAGATGTAGACGATGGCCATGGTGGTGCTGGGCGTATAGGCGGCCGGAATGGTGAAGGCGCCGGCGCCGATCAAGCCCGCGCAGATCGGCCACTTGCGGCTGCGGATGGCAGGCATGCCGCGCTTCATCAGGCCATCGGCAATGTAGCCCGATGAGAGCATGCCGAGCGTGCCGAAGATGTAGGGAATCACCACCACCCAGCCGGTGCGCGCGATGGAGAGATGGCGTTCATGTTCCAGGTAGGCGGGCAGCCAGGTGAGGTACAGCCACACCATGTAGATCACGCCCATGAAGCCGAACAGCATGCCCCAGGTGGTGCGATAGGTGAAGAGGCTCTTCCATTCTGACCAGCTCAGTTTGGCATTGGCGTTGGGCTCGTTGTCATGGTCGTCGGCCAGGTACAGCACCTCGGAAGGCGTGAGCTGGACTTCGTTGCGATTCCGGTAAAACAGGTACCAGCCCACCGACACCGCGATACCCATCACGCCCATGATGACGAACATCATGCGCCAGCCGAAGGAGAGCATCAGGATCGTGAGGATGGGCGGCGCCAGCGCCGGACCGATGGTGGAGGAGGCCACGAAAATGCCGGTCGGCCCGCCGCGCTCGCGCATGGCAAACCATTCCGAGACCACCTTGGCACCGGCCGGGAATTGCGGTGCCTCACCCAGGCCGAGGAACACCCGTGCCACCAGGAACTGCTGCAGGCTGCTCACGAAGCCGCCCGCCAGCTGTGCCACCGACCAGATGAACATGCCCGCGCCCAGCATCACGCGCGCGCCGAACTTGTCGAGCATGGCGCCGATGGGCAATTGCGAGAAGGCATAGGCCAGCGAGAAGGCCGACAGCAGCAGGCCCATCTGCGAGGCCGACAGGTTGAGCTCCTGGCTCACCGAGTGATTGGCGATGGACAGCGTGCTGCGGTCGAGGTAGTTGACGATGCCTGCCAGCATCAGGAAGCTCAGTGCGACTACCTGTATGCGTTTGAGCCGGGGGCTCTTTTCCTTTTGGACTTCCATGGGTTACGTCTCCAGTGTGAATGATGTGCTGCCATTGGCGTGCTTCGTACCGGCTGCGTCTGTCGCGCAGCTACATGGCCGAAGCGTCATGCAAGGATGCGGTCTTGAGGACGGTGTGGAGTCCGTCCCCGCGTGTTGCTCTTCCGGCGCTGCCTGGGCTGCTTGTGCCTGCCCAGGCATGCGATCCTTGCTTGCCCGGATGATTCTGGTGGCCGAGCGGCAAGCCGCTCAGTAAGTTGCGCGCCCGCCCGAAAGATCGAACACGGCACCGGTGTTGAAGCTGCAGGACCCGGAGCACAGCCATGCGCACATGTCGGCGACCTCATCGACCGTGCCCAGGCGACGCATGGGGCTCTTGGCGATCATGGTCTGCACATGCTCCGGCGACATCTGCTCCAGCAGTGCGGTCTTCACGGCGGCCGGTGCAATGGCGTTGACCAGCACGCCGGTCTCGGCCAGCTCCTTGCCCAAGGACTTGGTCAGCGCCAGGACGCCTGCCTTGGCGGCGCTGTAGGCCGAGGCATTGGGCGTGCCTTCCTTGCCGGCCAGCGAGGCGATGTTGACGATGCGTCCGCGCCCGGCTGCGCGCATGGCCGGCGTCACACTGCGGCAGGCATGGAAGACGCCCAGCAGGTTGACCTGCACGATGCGATGCCATTGGGTAACGTCGTACTCGTCCAGCGGCACGGTAGGGCCGGCGTAACCGGCGTTGTTGATGAGGAAATCGATGCGCCCGGTGTCGGCCAGCAGTCGCTGTGCGGCCTGCATGACCGCAGCGGCATCGGTGATGTCGAGGATTTCTTGCCGATAGGGCGAGGCAGCGTCGTGCTGCTGGTCCCAGACGACGACCTGCGCGCCCCCCGCGGCCAGACGTGCGCCGATGGCCGCGCCGATGCCGCCATGGCCGCCGGTGACTACGGCCACGCAGTCGCCAAAGTCATGGGAGGCGCGGGAATAAGTCATTTCGTGCATCCTCAGCGTACGAAGCGATTGACGTAGTCGCTGTCCAGTCCAACCGCTTCATAGTGCTTGCGGCACATGTCGAGCTTGGTGAAGACGTCCTCATAGCCTTCGAACTTGCCCCAGGGGTCGCAATAGAACATCACGCCGGTGATGTGGAAGTAGGTGATCATCTCTTCCACGTCTTCAGGCACGTAGAGGGTGTGGGTCTCGCCAGGCGGCTCGAAGACATAGCTGCCCTGTTCGGCGATCCACTCGTGTTCCAGATAGCGCCAGCGGCCTTTGAGCACCATGCCATGCACCGGTGCCGGATGACGGTGGCGCGAGAGCACGCCGGACTTGCGCACGCGCAGCAGGTTGGTCCAGTAGCCCTGCGAGACATTCAGGCACAGCGGACGGAACCACACGTTCTCCGCCTGCGGTACCCAGATGCGTTCGTCCTCCGGCACGGCCGGATTGACCACGATCTCCAGCGGCGCTTCCTTCGGGTTGGGGAGCTGGTAGGGCTTCATCTTCAGATCGGCGGGCATGGGGGTGTCAAGGGTTGTCATGGGGTCTCCTGTCGTTGTTCTGCTGAATTTGCGTTCTGTCCGCTATATGGACAATGCGTTCGCTATATGGTCAATGTCGGCTATAGAAGACGATGTGTCAATGGCGGGTCAGGGTAGGTTGGGGCGGCACGAAAGCGAGCTTGGCGTCGGTTTTCCGGTGTTTCAGCAAGCGTGCGAAGCCTAGCGCACACGGCACAAGGCGAGCCGGCAAGCTTTGGTGAGGATGCGTGAAAATTATGCGTGGCTGCCGTTCAAGCCAGCCTGCGGGAGAAGGCGGTCGCACCGCGAGAATGCCCGCTGTGCTACCAGTGCGGTATCGGGCGATCCGCCGATCAGTGGGCGTCCGGTGCGGACCAGTGCACCTGGGAGAACGCTTCGGAAAGAAAGTCCAGCATCGCGCGCACCTTGGCCGGCAGGTGGGCGCGGCTGGGGTAGACCGCATAGATGCCCAGGTCCGGCACGGTGTAGTCGGGGAGCAGGGGAACCAGCTGCCCGCTGCGCAGGTACTGGTCGATCATGAAGGTTGGCTGGCGTGTGATGCCGATGCCGCCCAGGGCCGCCTGCACGCAGCTGTCCCCATTGTTGACGTGCATGCGGGCATGGATACGCACGCTCACCGGACCTTCCGGGCCGCTGAACTGCCATTCGTCCTTGCCCTGGTTGTAGCTGTAGCTGATGATCTGGTGCTGTGCCAGTTCGTGCGGATGATGCGGCGTGCCGTGTTTCTCCAGGTAGGCGGGTGAGGCGCAGATGGGCAGGCTGGTGCTGGTGAGCTTGCGATGGATCAGCGTGGAATCGGCCAGCCTGGCGATGCGGATCGCCAGATCATAGCCCTCGTCGATGATGTCGACGATGCGGTCCGACAAGGTGATGTCCAGCTCCACTTCCGGATGCCGGTCCAGGAACATCGGCCATAGCGGTGCCAGGTGCAGGATGCCGAAGGTGACCGGGGCATTGATGCGCAACAGCCCGACGGGCTTGGCGCTGCCTGCCGAGAGCAGGTCATCGGCTTCTTCCAGGGCGGTCACGATCTGCTTGCAGCGCTCCAGGTAGAGACTGCCTGCCTCGGTGAGCGAAAGCCGGCGCGTGGTTCGCTGCATCAGGCGTGACCCGAGGCGTGCCTCCAGTTCCAGTACCGTGCGCGAAACCGCCGCCTTGGAGATGCCCAGTGCATCGGCGGCCTTGACGAAGCTGCCGAGCTCGGCCACGGCGATGAAGCATTCGATTTCGCGCAGTTTGTTCAAATCGTCTTTCCCCGTAATGGCGCCGCGCTGGCGCCATCGGGAAGACGGGGCTCAGGCAGCGGCCGGTAGTTGTGCCAGCAGGCGGGAGCCGGTGCCGAAGGCGAAGGCGTCCATGCGCAGGCTATGATACGTGGAACCGCTGTCCAGGTGAACCAGTCGGGTCCAGTCATCGGCCGCGCCCATGGCGAAGAACAGGCTCAGCAGATGTTCGTCGGTGGGATGGCTGCGCACCGCATGCGGGGCCGTAGTCCGGTAGCCAAACAGAGCCTGCAGATCACCGGCCTGCATACGTTCGAGGAACCAGCGCAGGAATTCCACCGTATGCGGCGCGTCGCCGCCATCGGCCTCTGTACGACGCAGTTCGCGCAGGTTGTGCGTGAAGCTGCCCGAGCCGATCAGCAGGATGCCTTCGCTGGCCAGCGGCGCCAGCAGGCGGCCAACCTGGTAGTGATACTCGGGCGGTTGCTGGGATTGCAGCGACAGCTGGATCACCGGCACATCGGCTTGCGGATAGAGGTAGCGCAGCGGCACCCAGGCCCCGTGATCGAGCCCCCAGCCGCCATCGGTATTGGCTGGCAGTCCGCCCTCGCGCAGGCGTTGCGCCACGTGCTCGGCCAGGGCCGGTGCGCCTGGGGCCGGGTAATCCAGTTCATAGAGCGCCTGCGGGAAACCGCCGAAATCATGGATCACGCGCGGCTTGCTCTGGTTGCCCACGCGCGGGGTAAAGGTCTCCCAGTGCGGCGACACCATCACGATGCCGCGCGGACGTGGCAGCGTCGCACCGATACTGGCCAGCAGCGGTCCCGTGCGACCAGGTTCGACGGCCAGCATGGGCGAGCCGTGCGAGACGAACAGCGAGGGCAGGGGGAGGCTATCGGTGGTGCGGCCTGTGGTGGACACGGTGGACATGATGATTTCCTTGGAATCCCGGTAAAGGATATAAAACATTTATAGCATTTGGCTTTTTGCTGCCGTGATGCCTGATTGCTTAGTTGCATTGATGAACCAAGCCGGGCACAGGCCCGGCATTGATCGATGCGTGCTGCCCATGTTGCCATCGATGGCGCATCAGCGCTGCGTTTCGCGTTTCAGGGCAAAGGCCCCGTCACCCAGCAGGAACACGGCGATCAGGCCGACGATCCAGAGTGCCAGGTATTCCCAGCCGCCCTTGGGGTTGGTAAAGAAGAAGCCGGCCTTGCCATGCACCAGCACGATTGCGCCCAGCAGGTCTGCTGCCAGCGGCAGGGCCAGCCAGCGGCCATAGTAGCCCAGCACCAGCGCGATGCCGCCGATGACTTCCAGTGCCATCACCGGATAGGCGAACCAGCCCGGCACGCCCAGCGAGGCAAAAAAGCCGGCCGTGCCAGCCGGAGTGAAGACGAAGAGTTTCAGGCCGGCGTGGACCAGGAAGAAAATGCCCATGGTGACGCGCAGCAGGAAGGCGGCGTAGTCGGCACGGGTGTTGACGGTAACGGTGGTCATGATGATCCCGGAAAGTGTGGAGTGGATGAAGGATGGCCGGCCTTGCGCCTTTTTCTGCCTGCGCAATCGGCAGCGGCCACGTCCACACTGTAGGGAAGAATGCGAGCCGGATAAACCGGCTGCGGCGGGACGGATCGTCTTGAAGAAGTTGACAATCCATCCGCGCCGGAGAGGATCAGTCTTCGCCGTCGCGCGGGACCGGCTTGGCTTCCTCGCGGCGGTTGTAGCCGGCCACCATGTCGAAGCGGAACAGGCGGCATTCCAGGGCGCCGTTGAAGAACGGCGTCTTGCGGGCTTCCTTCAGGCGCATCAGCTTGGGCAGGCCGAGGTCGGCCGAGAACAGGAATACGCTCCAGCCCGCAAAGCGCTGCTTCAAGGTGCTGGAGAAGGCGCTGAAGAACTGCGCGAACAATTCCTCGGTCGGCAAGGCGCGGTCGCCGCGCACGCCGATACGCTCACCGTAAGGCGGATTGGAGAGGATGATGCCGACCAGCGGCTTGCCCTCGGCATCGACCGGCGGCTTGATTTCCTGTGCTTCGATCTGCTTCAGCGGTACCTCGAAGTGCACGCCGGCGCGCACCAGGTTCTTGCGGGTCAGTTCCACCATGTCGCCGGAGATGTCGCTGCCGAAGAGCGTAGGCGTGGTCGGAATCGGATTGGGTTTGAAATCGCCCTTGATGGCGAACCAGGCATCGGCATCGAAGTTGCTGAACTTCTCGAAGGCGAAGCGGCGGCGCGCACCTGGCGGCACCCCGGCGATGATCTGCGCGGCCTCGGCCAGGATGGTGCCGGAACCGCACATGGGATCGAAGAGTGGCACCCCCGGCTTCCAGCCTGCGGTGCGCAAGAGGCCCGCCGCCAGGTTCTCGCGCAGCGGTGCGTCACCGGTTTCTTCGCGCCAGCCGCGCTTGAAGAGCGCCTCGCCGGAGGTGTCGAGATAGACCGTGAAATTGTGGGCATCGACGAAACCGGCGATGCGCATGTCGGGCGTGCGGGTGTTGACCGAGGGGCGCAGCTTGAACTGGTCGAGGAAGCGGTCGCAGATCGCATCCTTGATCTTGAGGGTGCTGAACTCCAGGCTGCGCAGCGGCGATTTCACGGCGGTCAGGTCCACGCGGATGGTGTGCGAGACCTTGAACCAGTCTTCCCAGGCTTGTGCGAGAGTGAGGTCGTAGATGTCATTCTCGTTCTTGTAGGAACCATGGCCCATGCGCAGCAGCACACGGCTGGCGATGCGCGAGTGCAGGTTCATCTGGTAGGCCGCCAGCAGCGTGCCGGAGCAATGCACGCCACCGGGCACCTGGTTGTGCACCTTGAGGTTGGCGGCGGGGCCGGCGTGCTGGGCGATCTCGTTGAGTTCCTCGGCCAGGGCCGCTTCCAGGCCGCGCGGGCAGGGGCAGAAATAAGAGTAATGGGTGTCGGGGGATTGCATGGGAGTACCTTTTGTCCGTTGGAAAACAAAGTATCAAAAATGGAAAAAGCCGGAGTGCGCTGCTTGTAGCGCACTCCGGCGTCATTGTACGCTGCTCGCTCAGCCCTTCGCGAAGGCGCGCTCGACGAAGTCGAGGCGGTCCTGGCCCCAGTAGCCTTCACCCTGGTAGAGGTACCACGGTGCGCCGAAGACGCTGGCGGCATTGGCTTCATCGGTGAAGCGGTCGAACTCGGCTTGCACGCTGGCCGTTTCAGCCGACTTCAGCAGGGCGGCGCCGTCGTGTTCCAGGGCATTGGCGATGGCCACCAGGGTGTCTTGATCGGCGATGTTCTTTTGCTCTTCCCACACCGCGCGCATGATGGCACCGGTCATGCGCAGCGCGGCCGCGGTACCGTGTGCCAGCTGGGTGGCGATGATCAGGCGCGAGGCATTGTCGCTGTTGACCGGGAAATAGGTCGGTTGCAGGATCATGGGCTTGCCGAGGAATTCGCTCCAGCGTGCCAGTTCCTTCAAACGATAGGCCTGGCGCTGCGGTGCGCGCTTGGCCAGGGGCAGGCCGCCGGAGACACCGAAGATCCTGGACAGATCGAAGGGTTTGGGAAGGATTTGCACCTGGTATTTTTCCGCCAGGGCGACGAAACGATCGTGGCCCAGATAGGCGAAGGGCGAATGCGGCGCGAAGAAGTACTCACAGACTTTGCTCATGACCGGCTCCGGAAGGATGGGTGTGGAATGACGCGGATGACGACAGAAAAATGCAGAACGATTGCTTGGATCAGAATGGCTTGACCACGACCAGGATCACGATGGCCAGCATCAGCAGCACCGGCACTTCGTTGAACCAGCGATACCAGACGTGGCTGCGCACGTTCTTGCCGTGTTCGAATTTCTTGAGCAGCGAGCCGCAGGCGTGCTGGTAGCCGATGACCAGCACCACCAGGAACAGCTTGGCATGCAGCCAGCCATTGCCCGGCCCTTTCCAGAATGACCAGGTGATGGCCAGCAGCCACACGCCCAGCACCAGTGCCACCAGCGAGATCATGCCGGTGAAGCGGTACAGGCGGCGCGCCATGCCCAGCAGGCGTTCGCGCGCGACCAGGTCGGTTTCCTGGGCCAGGTTCACGAAGATGCGCGGCAGGTAGAACAGGCCGGCGAACCAGGAAGCGATGAAGACGATGTGCAGGGCTTTGATCCAGAGCATGGCGGTCCTTGTGGTTGGCGTAAGAGATTACTGGCGTACCTGTCCCTGGCCCAGCACCACGTATTTCAGCGAGGTCAGTCCTTCCAGTCCCACCGGGCCGCGTGCATGCAGCTTGTCGTTGGAGATGCCAATCTCCGCCCCCAGGCCGTATTCGAAGCCATCGGCAAAGCGGGTCGAGGCATTGACCATGACTGAGGCCGAATCCACCTCGCGCAGGAAACGCATGGCGCGCGTGTAGTCCTCGGTGACGATGCTGTCGGTGTGCTGCGAAGAATGACGGTTGATGTGCTCAATGGCCTCATCCATGTCGGCCACCACCTTCACGGCCAGGATGGGCGCCAGGTATTCGGTGTCCCAATCCTCTTCGGTGGCCGCCTTGAGCAGCGGATACCCGGCCAGGATCTCGGCAGCTTCGGCATCGCAGCGCAGTTCCACTTCCTTGACGCGATACAACTCGGACAGCGGCGGGAGGATGGTGGCGGCAATGTTGCGCGCGACCAGCAGGGTTTCCATGGTGTTGCAGGTGCCGTAGCGATGGCACTTGGCATTGAAGGCCACATCCAGCGCCTTGCGGCTGTCGGCCTTATCGTCGATGTAGACGTGGCAGATGCCGTCGAGGTGCTTGATCATCGGCACCTTGGCTTCCTTCATGAGGCGCTCGATCAGGCCCTTGCCGCCACGCGGGACGATCACGTCCACGTATTCCTGCATGGTGATGAGCGCACCCACGGCAGCGCGGTCGGTAGTCTCGACCACCTGCACCGCTTCTTCCGGCAGACCGGCACCGGCCAGGCCTTCCTTGACCAGCCTGGCCAGCGCCTGGTTGCAATGGATGGCTTCGGAACCGCCGCGCAGGATGGTGGCGTTGCCGCTCTTGATGCACAGGCCGGCAGCATCCACGGTGACGTTGGGACGGGCTTCGTAGATGATGCCGATCACGCCCAGCGGTACGCGCATCTGGCCGACCTGGATGCCGGTGGGGCGGTACTTCATGTTGCTGATCTCACCGATGGGGTCGGGCAGGGACGCAATCTGCTCCAGACCCTCGGCCATGGTGGCGATGGCCTTGTCCGACAAGGTCAGGCGGTCCAGCATGGCCTCGGCCAGGCCATTGGCGCGCGCTGCGTCGAGGTCCAGCGCATTGGCCGCGCGCAGGGCGTCAGCCTCGCGACGGATGGCGGCTGCGATCAGCAGCAGCGCCTGGTTCTTGGCGGCGGTATCGGCGCGCGCCATGGCGCGCGAGGCGGCACGGGCCTGCTGGCCGATGCGGTTCATGTAGAGGTCGATGTTTTCCATAGGGTTTTCTCCGGGGCGCGCTGCGCGCGTCGGGTTCAATGCGGGTGATGTCAGTGTCCGCGTGCCAGTTTCAGTCCCAGCTGCAGCAAGGCGTCCCATGGGTCGCCGGCAAAGCTGCGGGCGCGCAGGCCCTTGACCATCCGGTCCACCAGGGCGGCTTGCTGCAGGGCCTGTTCCAGCGCGCCCAGGCTGATGCGGCGCAGGGCCGGTTCCATGAGGCGTTCGCGCGGGCCCCAGATGCGGTATTCCTTCAACAGTGCCCCCACCGGCTTGCCCTGGGCCATGCCGGACTTGAGCTTGAGCAGGGTGCGGATTTCTTCGGTGACGGCCCACAGCACCAGCGGCAGGGCCTCGCCTTCGCCCTTGAGACCCTCCATCATGCGCGTCAGGCGCGCAATGTCGCCGGAGAGCATGGCTTCGTTGAGCTTGAAGACATCGTAACGTGCCACGTTGAGCACCGCATCCTGCACCTGGTCGAAACCGAGCTGGCCGGGCGGATGCAGCAGGGCCAGCTTCTGGATCTCCTGGTGTGCGGCCAGCAGGTTGCCTTCCACGCGGTCGGCGATGAAGTCCAGGCAGGCCCGGTCTGCGCTCTGCTGCTGGGCGGCCAGCCGGTTGCCGATCCAGCCCGGCAACTGGGCGCGTTCCACCAGCGGGATGTCGATGTAGACCGCCGCCTGTTGCAGCGCGCCGACCCAGGCCGCCTTCTGCGTGGCCCAGTCCAGCTTGGGCAGGCTGATGATGGTGAGATTGTCGGGCGACAGATTGGCCGCGTAATCCTGCAGCGCCTGGCCGCCATCCTTGCCGGGCTTGCCGGTGGGGATACGCAGCTCGATGAGCTTCTTGTCGCCGAACAGCGATTGCGACTGGTTCGCCGCCAGCAGTTCGCCCCACTTGAAGCTGCGCTCCACCACCAGCACCTCGCGCTCGGTATAACCGTTGGCGCGGGCGCTGCGGCGGATCTTGTCAGCCGCTTCCAGGGCCAGCAGATGCTCGTCACTGGCGATCACATAGAGTGAGGCCAGCGATTTGCCGAGATGGGCGTCCAGGGAGTCGTGGCGCAGCTGCATGGTGATCCCGTGCGCCGGTCAGGAATCCGCACCGGCCGCAGCCTTCTCGTTGCGGATGGCCGTCTTGGAGGCCGACAGGCGTCGCAGGATCTGCTGCACCAGGTCGGACTGCATGTCGCGGTAGAGCAGGGCTTCTTCGGCCTGCTTGGCCAGTTCCTGGTTCTCGTCATAGGTGATGACGCGACGCAGGGTGATGGCCGTGGGAGGGATCACGAGCACGCCCTTGGCATCGGTGACCGAGAAGGTGAAGCGCTGGAACAGCGCGTATTCACGCACGCGGCCATCGGTGTTCAAGGTCAGTACCTGGCGGTCGCGGGTATCGGTCAGCACCTTCAGGTTGGCTTCAGCCTCCTTGGGTTCGCTCACCACCCTGGCACCGCTGGCCTCGATGTTGCGCTTGAGTTCCACCCCGACCACCGAGTTGGGCGTGAAGCCCAGGTAGATGGTCTTGAAGGGCAGGTCGGCGGCGCCGCGCAGATGGAAGCCGCAGGCCGTGAGCATCACGGCCGCGGCCAGCAGCAGCAGCCATTGCGAGAAACGCTTGATTTGGACTTGAGCGTGCATGGAGTTCCGTCGTTGAGGTTGGGCCGGATCAGGCAACGATGTTGACCAGCTTGCCCGGCACCACGATCACCTTCTTCGGTGCGCCGGTCAGGAATTTCTTGACGTCTTCATTGGCCAGCGCAGCTGCTTCGATGGCGGCCTTGTCGGCATCCTTGGGGACGGTGACTTCACCGCGCAGCTTGCCGTTGACCTGCACCACCAGCTTCAGCTCGCTCTGCTCCAGCGCCGCCGCATCGACCTGCGGCCAGGCCGCATCGAGGATGTCGCCCTGTGCCTTGGCATAGCCCAGTTCCTGCCACAGCACATGGGTGATGTGCGGGGCCACCGGATTCAAGACGCGCAGGAAGATCGAGAAGCATTCGGCAATCACCGCATCACCCGCGGCACCGGCAGCCGGCTTGGCGGCTTCGAGCGTGTTGAGCATCTTCATGCAGGCCGAGACCACGGTGTTGTACTGGATGCGCTTGAAGTCGTTGTCGGCTTGCTGCAGGACCTTGTGCACTTCGCGGCGCAGGGTCTTCAGTCCATCATCGAGCTGGGCTGCATCGACCGCACCGGCTGCGGTGATGCGCGCGGCGTTGTTGTAGCCGAAGGCCCAGACGCGGCGCAGGAAGCGGTTGGCGCCTTCCACGCCGGCACCGGACCATTCCAGGGTCTGCTCCGGCGGCGAGGCAAACATGGTGAACAGGCGGGCCGTGTCGGCACCGTACTGGTCGATCTGCGCTTGCGGGTCGATGCCGTTGTTCTTGGACTTGGACATCTTCTCGGTGCCGCCGATCATCACCGGCTGGCCGTCTTCCTTCAACACGGCCGAGACCGGACGGCCCTTGTCGTCGAAGGACAGGTCGACGTCGGCCGGGTTGTACCAGGTCTTCTTGCCGGCAGCGTCTTCGCGATAGTAGGTCTCGTTCAAGACCATGCCTTGTGTCAACAGGTTGGTGAAGGGCTCATCGAACTTGACCAGGCCGAAGTCGCGCATGACCTTGGTCCAGAAGCGCGCATACAGCAGGTGCAGCACGGCGTGTTCGATGCCGCCGATGTACTGGTCCATGGGCATCCAGTAATCGTTGCGGGAGTCCACCATCGCCTCGTTGCTGCCCGGCGAGGTATAGCGCATGTAGTACCAGGACGAATCCACGAAGGTGTCCATGGTGTCGGTTTCGCGGCGCGCCGGCTTGCCGCAGCAAGGGCAGTCGACCTTGAGGAATTGCTCATGCTTGTTCAACGGGTTGCCGCTGCCGTCCGGCACGCAGTCTTCCGGCAGCACCACCGGCAGGTCCTTCTCGGGCACGGGCACGTCGCCGCAATCGGGGCAGTGGATGATGGGGATGGGGGTGCCCCAGTAGCGCTGGCGCGAGATGCCCCAGTCGCGCAGGCGGAAAGTCACCTTCTTCTCGCCCAGGCCCTGTGCGGCCAGATCGGCGGCCACCGCATCGACGGCGGCCTGATAGCCCAGGCCATCGTACTTGCCCGAAGCGATGGTCTTGCCGGCTTCCTTGTCGCCATACCACTCTTCCCAAGCCTCGGTGGAGTAGGTCTTGCCTTCCACGGCGATGACCTGCTTGATCGGCAGATTGTATTTGCGGGCGAAGGCAAAGTCGCGCTCGTCATGCGCCGGCACGCCCATCACGGCGCCGTCGCCGTAGGTGATGAGCACATAGTTGCCGACCCAGACTTCGACCTGCTCGCCGGTCAGCGGATGGGTGACGAACAGGCCCGTGGGCATGCCCTTCTTTTCCATGGTCGCCATGTCGGCTTCGATCACGCTGCCTTGCTTGCATTCGGCGATGAAGGCTTGCAGGGCCGGATTGTTTTCTGCGGCGAGCGTGGCCAGCGGGTGTTCCGGGGCGACGGCGCAGAAGGTCACGCCCATGATGGTGTCGGCGCGGGTGGTGAAGACGAAGAGCTTGCCATCGTTGATGAGCTGGCCGTCCGCGCCCTTGATCTGGTGCGGGAAGGCAAAGCGCACGCCGGTGGACTTGCCGATCCAGTTGGCCTGCATCAGGCGCACGCGCTCGGGCCAGCCGGGCAGCTTGGTCTCGACGTGTTCCAGCAGTTCGTCGGCGTAGTCGGTGATCTTGGCGTAGTACATCGGGATCTCGCGCTTTTCGATCACGGCGCCCGAGCGCCAGCCACGGCCGTCGATGACCTGCTCGTTGGCCAGCACGGTCTGGTCGATCGGATCCCAGTTCACGGTCCCGGTCTTCTTGTAGATGATGCCCTTCTCCAGCATCTTCAGGAACATCCACTGGTTCCACTTGTAGTACTCGGGACGGCAGGCCGTCATTTCGCGCGACCAGTCAATGGCCAGGCCCATCGACTGCATCTGCGACTTCATATATTCAATATTGGAATAAGTCCACTGCGCCGGCGGCACGCCATTGGCCATGGCGGCGTTTTCGGCGGGCATGCCGAAGGCATCCCAGCCCATGGGCATCAGGACGTTGTAACCGTTCATGCGCAGGTAGCGGTACATCACATCGTTGATGGTGTAGTTGCGCACGTGGCCCATGTGCAGCTTGCCGGAGGGATAGGGCAGCATCGAGCAGGCGTAGAACTTCTTCTTGTCGCGACCTTCCTTGTCGCGGGCGTTTTCGACGGTCTTGTAGGCGTCGATGGCGTTCCAGTGCTGCTGTGCGGACTGTTCGACTTCGGCTGGGCTGTATTTATCTTGCATGACGGGCTGATACGGATGGAATTCGGTTGGGAGGGGATTGCAATTCGAAACCCTGCATTATACCGGCTCGCCGCCCCGGCGCGGCATTCCGGCCCGCCTTGGCCGACCGTCAACCCGCCTGCCCGAAAAAAAAACCCGCCTCGGTAAAGAGGCGGGCCAAGACCCCTGTGCCTGAGCAGTGTGGCAACAGGGATAGCAGCTACACGGTTCCCGCCTACGAGGGGGCGACGGACTGGGTCGGTGTTGCTGGCCTGCATGGGAGCTGGCATGGCGTATGAAACCATCGACAGCCGCCGAGTGGCGTGTTCTCGAAAGTATTCTTGTTAATTCTCGAAAAATTGTGAAAAAGCAATTTTTTATTCGGGTTGGGGAGAATTTGGCCGCGTCGCTTGTCCTTCAATTGAAAGTCTCCCGGACCAGGCAGTTATGAATTTTTCGTTCACATCTCGTAGGCTTTAGTGGTCATGAGGGCGTAACAATCGGGCGGCATCATGAAATCGTTTTCATTTGCCCCGGAAACCCCCGTGCGTCCGTCCATCAAACAAGTTGCCCATCTGGCTGGCGTCTCCATTGCCACCGTCTCGCGCCTGCTCAACAAGCCAGGCTCGGTCAGTGCGGAAACCGCCGAGAAGATCCATCGCAGCATCGCCGAGCTGGGCTTTCGTCCCAATTTCACCGGGCGCAACCTGCGCGCCGGCAATTCGCGCACGGTCGGGGTGGTGGTGCCGACCCTGTCCAACACGGTCTTCGCCCAGTGCCTGCAAGGTATCGAGCTGGCAGCGCGGGCGCTGGACTATTCGGTCATGTTCACCACCACCGAGTACCTGCCGGAAGACGAATCGGCCGCAGTCGAACTGCTGCTCGGGCATCGCGTCGATGGCGTGATCCTGACGGTGGCCGATGCCGGCGCCAATGCCACGCTGGACCTGCTGGAACGCGAACGCATTCCCTTCGTGCTGGCCTACAACCAGCTGGCCGCCACCGGTGCGGCCAGCCACCGCGCTTCAGTTTCGGTAGACAACCGCGTCGCTGCCTGCGATGCCGTCAGCCACCTGATCGCGCTGGGGCATCGCCGCATCCAGATGCTCTCGGGGCGCTTCAATGCCTCCGATCGCGCCATGCAGCGCCATAGCGGCTATCTCGATGCCATGCAGGCCGCAGGTCTCACGCCGCTGCCGGCCATCGAGGTCGAGCGCCATACGCTCACGGCCGCCACCGACTATCAGCAGATGATGGCCGATCCGCTGCACCGTCCCACGGCCCTGTTCTGTTCCAACGACCTGCTGGCCCTGAGTGCCATGCGCGACCTGCGCGCGCTGGGCTTGCAGGTGCCGGGCGATATCTCGGTGATGGGTTTCGACGGCATTCCCGTGGGGGCCCTCATCGAGCCGGTGCTGGCCAGCGTGGTTCAACCTTCGGAGCAGATTGGCGATGTCGCCCTGCGCACCCTGGTCGAGGCCATCGAGCGTGCGGTGCCTGCGGCGGCCGTGGCTGCCGCCGGGGAGGGTCCCGCCATCAGCACTGCCGCCACCGACGCCGTGCGCCACATCCTCCCGCACGTCCTGCGCGCGGGCGGGTCGGTGGCGCCGCCTGCACCGCTTTCGTCGTGATGTATCCGCAATGGCTCATTCGTTGTCCCCTCGTTGTTCAACCTCTAGGAAAGGATCTGACATGTTCCTGAAACGTGTTATTCAAACTGCTGCCGGCGCGCTGTTGCTGTCGGCTTCCCTGGCTGCATCGGCCCAGACCGCGATCTGCTACAACTGTCCGCCCGAGTGGGCCGACTGGGCCGCGCAGATCAAGGCCATCAAGGACAAGACCGGCATCACCGTGCCGCCCGACAACAAGAACAGCGGCCAGGCCCTGGCCCAGCTGACCGCCGAGAAAGCCAGTCCGGTGGCTGATTTCACCTACCTGGGCGTGTCCTTCGGCATCGAAGCGAAGAAAAAGGACCTGGTGGCCGCCTACAAGCCGGCGCACTGGGATGACATTCCCAACGGACTGAAGGATCCTGACGGTTACTGGGTCACCATCCACTCCGGCACCCTGGGCATCATGGTCAACGTCGATGCCTTGAAGGGCAAGCCCGTGCCCAAGTCCTGGGCCGACCTGCAGAAGCCCGAATACAAGGGCCTGATCGGCTACCTCGACCCGGCCTCGGCCTTCGTCGGTTATGTCGGCGCGGTGGCCATCAACCAGGCCATGGGCGGCACGCTGGACGATTTCTCGCCGGCCATCACCTACTTCAAGAACCTGCAGAAGAACCAGCCCATCGTCCCCAAGCAGACTTCCTACGCGCGTCTGATCTCGGGCGAGATCCCCATCCTGCTGGGCTATGACTTCGACGCCTATCGTGCGAAGTACAAGGACCACGCCAACGTCGCCTTCGTGATCCCCACCGAAGGGACCGTCACCGTGCCCTACGTGGTCTCGCTGGTGAAGAACGGTCCGCACCAGGCCGACGCCAAGAAGGTGCTGGACTTCCTGCTGTCCGACCAGGGCCAGGCCATCTGGGCCAATGCCTACCTGCGTCCGGTGCGTGCCTCGGCCATGTCCAAGGAAGCTCAAGCGCGCTTCCTGCCGGCTGCTGAATACGCCCGTGCCAAGTCGGTGGACTACGGCAAGATGGCCGAAGCCCAGCGCAAGTTCGGCGAGCGTTACCTGGCCGAAGTGCGTTGAATGCAGACCGCAGGAGCAAGCATGAAAAGCATGATCCCCTCCGTCTCCGGTGCGCGCCCTCGGACCGCAGGCAACGGCGTGTGGCTGTGGTTCGCCCTGCCCGGGTTGACGATCTTCTGCGCCTTCTGGCTGCTGCCCATGGTGCGGCTGGTCGGCGTGGGCGCCTCGGGACCGGAGGGGGCGATGGCCTATCTGGCGGTGCTGACCAACCGTCATTACTTCACCAGCCTGGTCTCCACGCTGTTGTTGTCGGCGGTGGTGACGGCGGCCACGCTGGCCATCTCGGTGTTCGTGGGCTTGTTCCTGCAACGCAATCGCTTTCCCGGCCAGTCGCTGTTGCTGGCCATGCTGACCTTCCCGCTGGCGTTTCCCGGCGTGGTGGTCGGCTTCATGGTCATCATGCTGGCCGGGCGCCAGGGTCTGATCGGTTCACTGACCAACTGGCTCTTCGGTGAATCGTTGGTGTTTGCGTATTCGCTGGCGGGGCTGTTTCTGGGGTATCTGTATTTCTCGATTCCTCGTGTGATCCTGACCGTGGTGGCCGCCGCCGAAAAGCTCGACCCGTCGCTGGAAGAAGCGGCGCGCTCGCTGGGCGCCAGGCCCTGGCAGGTGCTGCTGCACGTGGTGCTGCCGGCACTGCTGCCGGCGCTGATCTCGTCGGGTGCGATCTGTTTTGCCACCAGCGTCGGTGCCTTCGGGACGGCCTTCACGCTGGCGGCCAATATCGATGTACTGCCCATGACCATCTATAACGAATTTACCGGCTACGCCAACTTTGCCACGGCCGCTTCGCTGTCCATCGTGCTGGGGCTGTTCACCTGGGCCGTGCTGGCGCTGGCGCGTTCGCTCACCGGCAGCGGCGTTGCGGCGGCGGCATAAGGAAGAGGCCATGCAGAATCGTTTCCGTTTTTATCTTCAGCTGGCCTTCACGCTGCTGGTCTGCGCCTTCCTGGTGGTGCCGGTGGTGCTGTCGATGCTGGCCGGTGTGACCGAGAATTTCTTCGTCGGTTTGTCCAGCGGGCTCACGCTGCGCTGGGTAGCCCAGGTGTGGGACATGTACCAGCCCACCATCTGGCGCTCGCTCATCATCGCGCTGGCCTGCCTGGCGGTGACGCTGGTGGCGGGTGTGCCGCTGGCCTACATGCTGGCGCGCTATCGCGGTGGTCACAGTCGCCTGGCGCGCATCATCGAAGAATTGCTGATGATGCCGGTGGCCGTGCCCGGGCTGGCCACTGCGCTGGCGCTGATCATGGCCTATGGTCAGCTGCGCGAGTTCCGCGCCAGCATCTTCTTCATCCTGGTCGGCCATGTCATCTTCACGCTGCCCTTCATGGTGCGGCCGGTGCTGGCGGTGATGCAGTCCTCGCAGCTGGCGCAACTGGAAGAAGCCGCCGCCAGCCTCGGTGCCGGGCGCCTGCGTCGATTCTTCGGCATCGTCATTCCCAATGCGGCCTCGGGCATTCTGGCCGGGGCGCTCATGGTCGTGACACTGTCCATCGGCGAATTCAACATCACCTGGATGCTGCACACGCCGCTGACCCAGACTCTGCCGGTGGGTCTGGCCGATGCTTACGCATCGATGCGGCTGGAGGTGGGATCGGCCTATACGCTGATCTTCTTTTTCATGATCATTCCGCTCCTGATCGGCATGCAGTGGGCGACCCAGGCAACACGCAAGAAAGTCAGTCTATGAAGCCCAAGCAAGAAGCCGTTTCCATCCGCCTGCAGCAATGCGCCAAGTCCTTTTCCAACGGTACGCGTGCGCTGCAGCCGCTGGACCTTGATATCCATCCCGGTGAAACCCTGGTCCTGCTGGGGCCCTCGGGCTGCGGCAAGACCACCACGCTGCGCATGATCGCGGGGCTGGAGTTTCCCGATACGGGCGGGCAAGTCTTCTTCGGTGACGAAGACGTGACTGCCCTGCCGATTGAAAAGCGCGGTGTGGGCATGGTGTTCCAGAACTATGCGCTGTTTCCCAACATGAGCGTGGGCGAGAACATCGCCTATGGCATGAAGATCCGCAAGATCCCCGCCGGCGAACGCGCCGAGCAGGTGGAACGCCTGTTGGACATGGTGCATCTGCAGGGCCTGTCGCATCGCCGCGTGGACCAGCTCTCGGGCGGCCAGAAGCAGCGCGTGGCACTGGCGCGCGCACTGGCCATGGAGCCGCGCGTGCTGCTGCTGGACGAACCGCTGACCGCTCTGGACGCCAAGCTGCGCGAAGCCGTGCGCAGCGATCTCAACAAGCTGCTGCGTGGTCTGGGCATCACCGCCATTTACGTCACCCACGACCAGGGCGAGGCCATGGCGCTGGGAGACCGCATCGTGGTCATGGAACGTGGCAGGATCTCGCAGATCGGCACGCCGCGTGAAATCTACTATCATCCGGCCAATGACTTCGTGGCCGATTTCATCGGCGCGATGAATCGCGTGCAAGGTATCGTTTCAGGAGATAGATTGTTGTTGCCCAGCGGAAGCCTGCCGCTGCTGGAGCAGCTCGATGCGGCACAACAAGGGCAGCAGGCCTGCGCGTTGTTCCGTCCCGAAGATGTCGAGGTAGTGGATGTCACCGAAGCCGATGCCCAGTGCGTGCGCGGCAAGTTGCTCAACATCTTTTTCCTCGGCGACCGCAGCCGTTTTGAAATCGAGATCGGTACCGAGCGTCCCGTCATCGCAGAGACCAGCCGCCGTGGCTGGTGGGAGGCCGGGCAGCAGATCGCTATTCGCGTGCCCGCCGAGGCACTGGTGAAACTGGCGCCGCGCGCCGAGAAGGAGACCGCATGATCCTGGGTCAGATTTCCGACCTGCACATCAAGACCGATGGCAAGAAATCCTATCGCGTGGTGGATACCGCCGAGGCCTTGCGTCGCTGCGTGCGGCAGGTCAATGCACTGAAGCAGAAGCCGGATGTGCTGGTCATCACCGGCGATCTGGTGGACTTTGGCAAGCCCGCCGAATATGCCTGCCTGCGTCAATTGCTGGCGCCGCTGACCATGCCCTATTACCTGTTGCCGGGCAACCATGACGAGCGCCGTGCGCTGCGTGCCGCGTTTGCCGACCATGCCTACCTGCAGCAGGGGGGCGAGCGCATCGAGTATGTGATCGAGCAGTATCCGGTGCGCATCATTGCGCTCGATACCGTGATCCCGCGTGCCAGCGGTGGCGAACTGGCTGCCTCCAGCCTGCTGTGGCTGGATGAGGTGCTGGCGCAGCAGCCGCAGCGTCCGACCGTGATTGCCATGCACCACCCGCCCTTTACCACCGGCATCGGACACATGGATGACATGGGGCTGGTCAATCCGCAGGCGCTCGAAGCGGTAGTACGCAAGCATCCGCAGGTCGAGCGTATCCTGTGCGGGCACCTGCATCGCTCCATCCAGCGCCGCTTTGGCGGGACGCTGGCGACGACTTGTCCGGGGGTGTCGCATCAGGTGCAACTGGATCTGGATGCACAGGCACCGTCCTGCTTCGTGATGGAGCCGCCGGGTTTCCAGTTGCACTGGTGGGATGCGGCGGCGGGGAGTCTGGTCAGCCATACGGCCTTCATCGGGGAATTCGATGGGCCGTATCCGTTTTATGATGGGGATGAGTTGATCGATTGATCTGTGCAATAGATCAATCGGGGCCGCCGCAGCGATGGCGGCGATGAATGGAAGTAGGGGATATCACTTCCAGACCAGCGCAATCACCGGCGGCTCGCCATAATCCTCGCAACGGTCATTGATGGCCGTGCAGCAGAATTCCACATCTTCCACCAGCGCCGGCAGGCGCTGGTGCAGGTCGGCGCTGTGGCTGATCTCGATGGTCAGCACTTCCTTGGGTTTGAGCCTGAACTTGCACATGCCGTCGTCATCGCGCAGATAGGACAGGCAATCGACCCAGGCATCCATGCTGCGGCCATAGAAATCCGGGAAGCCGAAGGCTTGCGCGCTTTCGGTGTGGAAGCTCTCCCAGTCGGTGATGCGGTCGCCCGCCAATTGTACGGTGGCCATGCCTGCTCTCTTTCAGTTTGCTTTCTTCTCGCGCTTGCCGCCGTCCTTGGGATCGGTGACGAAGCCCAGCTTGGTCAGCCCCGCACCCTGCGCGGCTGACATCACTTCGGCGATCATCTCATAACGGGTCGACTTGTCGGCGCGCAACTGCAGCTCGGGCTGCGGCTTTTTGGCCGCGGCAGCCGCCAGGCGCGCATCCATGTCCGCTTCGCTGACCGGCTGGTCGTCCCAGTACAGCTTGCCGGCGGCATCGATGCCCAGGGTGATGGTCTCCGGTTTTTCCGGGGCCGGGCTGGACTGCGCGGTGGGCAGGTCCAGCTTCAGGGCGTGGGTGAACATGGGCGCGGTGATGATGAAGATCACCAGCAGCACCAGCATCACGTCCACCATCGGGGTGACGTTGATGTCGGCCATCGGGCCCGAGTTGTGGTTGTCGTTGAATCCGCCGAAACTCATGATGGACTCCTCTCGAAGGTCGTGTCGAAGAAATTATTTGCGCATGCCGCCGACGCGCTCGCCGGTGGTCAGGTACGCATGCAGGTCGTGCGCGAAGCCATCCAGTTCGGCCAGCACCACGCGATTGATGCGGGTGAAGGCGTTGTAGGCCAGCACGGCGGGGATGGCTACCAACAGGCCCAGCGCGGTCATGATCAGCGCCTCGCCCACGGGGCCGGCCACCTTGTCGATCTGCACCGTGCCGCTGGCCGAGACCGCCACCAGCGCATGGTAGATACCCCAGACGGTGCCAAACAGACCGACGAAGGGGGCCGTGGAGCCGACCGAGGCCAGCAGGGTGAGGCCGCGTTCCAGGCGCGCCGAGACCCGGTTGATTTCGCGACGCAGGGTGCGCGTGATCAGTTCACCCGGATCGGTGGCGGCGTTGAGCGATGGCGTACCTTGCTGGCGGGTGCCGATGTCGGCGGCTTCGGCGGCGCGTTCGGCCATGGGGGTGTAGATCAGTTCGCTGTCCACGCGCTGCATGGCGGCGGTGGCATCGGCCAGGGTCGGTGCCTGCCAGAACTGTTCCAGCGCATTGCTGCCACGGCGGATGCGCCAGGCGGCCCAGGCCTTGGAGAGGATGTAGAACCAGCTGGCGATCGACATGAGCAACAGCAGATAGGCCACCGAGTGGGAAACGGCATCGCCTTGCGCCCAGTAGTGGGCAAATCCAATGTTCTGTTCCATGGTAGGTGCTTTCGGGAAAGACGCCGCGCTTGCGGCAGGGAGTCAATGACGGTGAAGTCCGGGGCAGTCGCTTGGAGCGGCCGGCCCCAAAAAAATTCGCTGCCGGACCTGGTGGGGCGCGGCAGCGTCGGGCATTTCCTGTGGTGGCGGGCCAGGCTTACTTGAAGCCCAGCACATCCTGCATGTCATACAGGCCGGTCTCTTTGTCGGCCAGGAAGCGCGCGGCGCGCAGGCTGCCCATGGCGTACGAGACGCGGCTGGACGACTTGTGCGAAATCTCGATGCGCTCGCCGATGCCGGCAAACAGCACCGTGTGATCGCCAATGATGTCGCCGCCGCGCACGGTGGCAAAGCCGATGGAGGACGGATCGCGTTCACCGGTGACGCCTTCGCGGGCGTAGACGGCGACGTCATCGAGCTTCTTGCCCAGCGCATCGGCGATGACTTCGCCCATCTTCAGCGCCGTGCCGGAAGGCGCATCGACCTTGTGGCGGTGATGGGCTTCGATGATCTCGATGTCGTAGCCGTGCGAGAAATTCTTGGCCGCCAGTTCCAGCAACTTCATGGTGACGTTGACGCCCACGCTCATGTTGGGGGCGGCCATGATGGCGGTGCGCTTGGCGAATTCGGCGATGGCCGCTTTGCCTTCGGCTTCGAAGCCGGTGGTGCCGATGACTACCTTCACGCCATGGGCGGCGCAGTATTCGAGGTGCTTGAGGGTGCCTTCCGGACGGGTGAAGTCGATCAGTACGTCAGCCCCGGCCAGGCCGCGTGCCAGGTCCGATTCAATGATCACGCCCGTGGTTTTGCCCAGGAACAGGCCGGCATCGGTGCCGATGGCCGCTGAGGTGGGCGTATCGAGGGCGCCGGAGAGCTTGAGATCCTCGGCGTTGAGGATGGCTTCGATCAGCATGCGGCCCATGCGCCCGGAGGCGCCGGTCACCGCGATATTCAATGCAGTCATGTGAAACTCGGAAGAAGGAAGTGCAGGAGACAGGGCTTACTTGTTGGTGGCCGAGGAAGGCGCCACCGGCGAGGCCGGCTTGATCTCGCTCTCATCCTTGGGTTTGTCAGTGAAGCTGGCCTTGGAACCGACCTTGGCATCGGTGATCAGGGTCAGGTATTCACTTTCGGTGGGCAGGTTCTGGCCGCCTTCGACGTGATCCAGCAGGTCATCCTTGAAGAACACCGAGACGCGGCTGGTCATGATCTCGCCATTGCCCTTGGCCAGGCGGAAGTCGTAATCCCAGCGGTTGCTGTGGAACATGTCGGTCAGTAGCGGCGTACCCAGCACGAAGCGCACCTGGTCGCGGGTCAGGCCCGGGCGCAGTTGCGCCACCATTTCCTTGGAGACGAAGTTGCCCTGCTGGATGTCGATGCGATAGGGCTTGAGGAAGCCGAACAGGCTGTTGCTCTTGCCGGTCACCTTCACGCCCGAGGTATCGGTGGGCGCCGCCTGTTCCGGCGCCTTGGTCGAGGAACAGCCGGCCAGCGTGACGGCCAGTGCGGCCAGCAGGCCGAGGGCAGCGGTGTGATGACGGGACTTCATTCGGGAAAGCATGCGCATAAAGATTTCAACCGGGTTGAGCCATGAGCCTAAAGCACTATATGATAAGCTAGAACTTACTTCTTAAATAGGCATGAGTGCGTTCCGGGTGTAAAAGGGCGTTCCCCACCGCCCCGCCGGAACGGTCCGCCAGGTCTTCCCAGTGGACCGCCGCGCCTGTTCGAGACCAGTAAACCCCGGGAACCCACTCTACCATGCCGAACAATCCATCCGAACTGAAGGCCAGCGGCCTGAAGGCGACCCTGCCGCGCCTGAAGATCCTTGAGATCTTCCAGAACACTTCGGTGCGCCACCTCAGCGCCGAAGACGTCTACAAACAATTGCTCTCCGACAACCTGGACGTGGGTCTGGCCACCGTGTACCGTGTGCTGACCCAGTTCGAGCAGGCCGGCCTGCTCCAGCGCAATCACTTCGAAACCGGCAAGGCCGTCTTCGAACTCAACGAAGGCTCGCACCACGATCACCTGGTCTGCCTGGATTGCGGCAAGGTCGAGGAATTCTTCGACGCCGAGATCGAAAAGCGCCAGATCAAGATTGCCCAGGAGCATGGTTTCGAGATCGCCGACCACGCCCTGGCCCTCTACGGTCATTGCAAAAACTGCAAGAAAGTGAAGAAATAAGCCCGCCATCGCTTCCTGGCTCGATTTGAGCAAGGCAGCGTGAAGCAAAATGCAAAAAGCCACGTGTGGTCGCACGTGGCTTTTTTGCGTTCTGGCGGGATGGTTGTGCTGGCCGGGCTCAGTGCTGGCTCAGCGCGCTGGAGAGCAGTTTGGCGGTGATGTCGACGATGGGGATGACGCGCTCGTAGGCCATGCGGGTCGGCCCGATCACGCCCAGGGTGCCGACGATGCGGCCGTTGACCTCGTAGGGCGCGGTGACGATGCTCATGTCGTCCATCGGCACCAGCTGGGATTCGCCGCCGATGAAGATCTGTACGCCGGTGGCCTTGCTGGAGACATCCAGCAGCTGCAACAGCCCGGTCTTCTGTTCGAACATGTCGAAGAGGCGGCGCAGCGAATTCATGTTGGAGGACAGGTCGGTCACCGACAGCAGGTTGCGCTCGCCGGAGATGACCACGCTGTTGTCGGCCTCTTCGCTCATGGCGTCGCTGCCGGCTTCGACGGCGGCCTGCATGAGCGTGGTCATGTCGTCGCGCAGCTGGCGCAGCTCGCCCTGCAGATGCACACGCACCTGGTCGAAGCTTTGGCCGGCGTAATGCTGGTTGATGTAGTTGGCGGCCTGGGTCAATTGGCTGGGGGTGTAATCGACCTCGGTCAAGAGCATGCGGTTCTGCACATCGCCACCCTGGTCGACGATGACCAGCAGGATGCGCTTTTCCGACAGCCGCAGAAATTCGATCTGCTGGAACGCCGATTCGCGCTTGGGAGTCATTACCACACCGGCGAACTGCGACAGCGAGGACAGCACCTGGGCCGCATTGGTGATGATCTTCTGGGACGAGCCGCTGTGCTGCAGGCGCGACTGCAGGCGGCCTTCGAGGGCGCTTTCGTCGATGGCCTCGACGGTGAGCAGGGTATCGACGAACATGCGATAGCCGCGCGGCGTGGGCACACGCCCGGCCGAGGTGTGCGGGCTGGCGACGAAGCCCATCTCTTCGAGATCGGCCATGATGTTGCGGATGGTCGCCGGGGACAGTTCCAGACCGGACAGTTTCGACAGGGCGCGCGAGCCCACAGGCTGGCCGTCGGCGATGTACCGTTCGACCAGGGCCTTCAAAAGTGTGCGGGCGCGGTTATCGAGTTGCATGGGGCATATTCTAGCGGCATATCCGCCAAATGTGACGGCGACTCCGTCCTGGGGGACATTGTACGAAGAATCAGGCCTGCGTTTGCAGCCAGTCATGCAGCTCATGCAGGTCGCGGCAGATGGCGTCCGGCGTGATGCCTGCCGGCAGCGTGCGCTCAAAACGGTTCATCCACACCGCCCGCAGGCCGGCCTGCTGTGCGCCCTGTACGTCCAGCAGCGGGTCGTCGCCCACGTAGACAGTGGCCGCCGGGGCAACCTGCAACGCTTCGCAGGCGGCATGGAAGATGGCCGGGTCGGGCTTGGCGCGGCCGAAGCGGTGCGCGGCAATCGAGACGCCGAAGTGACCGGCCAGGCCAATGCGATCCAGGTCGGCAAAGCCGTTGGAGACCGAGCCCAGCGTCAGCCGTCCCTTCATGCGCAGCAGCGCCGGTTCCACGTCATCGAACAGCGCCACCGTGCTGCGCGCCTCGGAGAATACGGCCATGGCCGGGTCGACCAGCGCCAGGTCCACGTCATGCTCGCGGAAGACCTCGGACAGCGCCGTATGGCGCAGCTTCCAGAGGTCGATGCGATACATGGGATCGGTCTTCATCAAGGCCATGCGGCGTTCGCGCAGGCTGGCAATCGTATGGGCCGCCACCACGGCGGGCGCATGCTCGCGCAGCCAGTCGTAGAGCAGGCCTTCGGCGCGTACCAGCACCGGTTCGATGGCCCACAGGGTATCGTCGAGATCGAACAGCACCGCCTCAATGGAGGAGGGCGCAGGCGAGGAGGGCAGGGGGGAAGCGCTTGGTTTCATTACAATGTCATCTCAAATTATGGTCTAATCCGCAGCATGTGGCCCATCAAATTACCCGTTCAGGCAGCCGTACCCAAAACCGTCGCCATCGTCGGCAAGTTCCAGGCCGTCGGCATCGCGCAGATCTTGTCGGACATCGCCGTGTTCCTGGAGTCGCATGGCCACACCGTGGTCTTCGAGTCCGAGACCGCCGAGAACATCGCCCTGCAAGGCTATGACAGCCTGACGCCCGAGCAGATCGGACAGCAGGCCGACGTGGCCATCGTGGTCGGCGGCGACGGCACCATGCTCGGCATTGCGCGCCAATTGGCTCCGTACAACGTACCGCTGATCGGCATCAACCAGGGGCGCCTGGGCTTCATCACCGATATTGCCCAGGACCGCATGATACCGGCTCTGGCCGACATGCTGGAAGGCAAGGTCGAAGCCGAGTCGCGTTCGCTGCTGGAAGCAAGGGTCTACCGCGAGGGTAGCGAGATCTTCCGCGCGCTGGCTCTGAACGACGTGGTGGTGGCGCGTGGCTCCACCTCCGGCATGGTCGAGCTGCGGGTGGAGGTCGATGGCCGCTTCATGTACAACCAGCGTTCCGATGGTCTCATCGTGGCCACGCCCACGGGTTCCACGGCCTATGCCCTGTCGGCCGGCGGACCGATTCTGCATCCCAGTCTGCATGGCATCGTGATGGTGCCGATTTCACCGCATTCGCTGTCCAACCGTCCCATCACCCTGTCGGATTCCTGCGAGATCGTCATCCAGGTTGTGGCCGGACGCGAGGTCAGCGCCAACTTCGACATGCAGTCGCTCACCAGCGTGCTGCATGGCGACCGCATCGTGATCCGCCGCTCGGCGCACAAGATCACCTTCCTGCATCCCGAGGGCTGGAGCTATTTCGACACCCTGCGCGAGAAGCTGCACTGGAATGAATACCCGTCGATAGAAGGCCGTTTACAATAAGCGCGCCATTGTCCCGGCCGGCGTGTGCCGGTCTGCATGGCACCCCTGGCCTGTTCGTCCAACCCGCTGCGAGACCACCATGCTGCGTACCTTAACGATTCGCGACTTCGTGATTGTCGATGCCATCGAGCTCGAATTCGCGCGCGGATTTTCCGTCTTCACCGGCGAAACCGGCGCCGGAAAATCCATCCTCATCGATGCCCTGGCGCTGGCCATGGGCGGACGGGGCGACCCCAGCGTGGTGCGCGAGGGGGCGGCCAAGGCAGACGTGAGCGCCGACTTCACCGCCACGCCGGAAGTCATGGCCTGGCTGGACGAACACGAATTCACCGGCGAGCACGACGGCGTGCTGCTGCGCCGGGTAATCGACAATGCCGGCCGCAGCAAGGCCTACATCAATGGCAGCGCCGCCACCGCCGCGCAATTGCGCGAAGTCGGCGAGATGCTGGTGGACATCCACGGCCAGCATGCGCACCAGTCGCTGATGAAGGCCGATGCCCAGCGCCAGTTGCTGGACAGCCAGGCCGGCCTGCTGGAACCTGCGCGCGAAGTGGCCACCGCCTACAAGACCTGGCGCGCCCTGGCGCGTCAGCGTGAACAGTTCGAACAGGATGCGCGCAATGTCTTGCTGGAGCGTGAACGCCTGGAGTGGCAGGTGGCCGAGCTGCACAAGCTGGCCGTCAAGCCCGGCGAATGGGCCGACATCAGCACCGAGCACAGCCGTCTCTCACATGCCGCTGCGCTCATCGGCGGCGCGCAGGAAGCGCTGGGGGTGATCTCGGAATCGGAGTCCCCCATCCTCTCGCAGCTGTCCTCGATCACGCAGAAGCTGAGCAAGCTGGTCGATGTCGATACCGCCCTGAAGCCCGTGCTCGATGCACTGGAACCGGCGCAGATCCAGTTGCAGGAAGCGGTCTATGCCTTGAATGATTATCTCGGCCGCGTCGAACTCGATCCCGCGCGATTGCAGGAAGTGGAAGAGCGCCTCGAGGCCATCCACTCCACGGCCCGCAAATTCTACGTGCAGCCCGATGAGCTGCCCGAGGAGCATCGCAAGCTCTCCGAAGAATTGAAGCAACTGGCCGACGCCAGCGACCTCGATGCCCTGCGTGCGCAGGAAGACAAGCTCAAGGACGCTTACCTCGCTCTGGCACAGAAGCTCTCCGGGGCGCGCGCCAAGGCCGCTGCCGCGCTGGGCGAGGCGGTCACGGCGGCGATGCAGGATCTGTCGATGGCCGGCGGACGTTTCGAGATCGCGCTCAATGCCGTGGAGCCGGCCGCCTACGGACTGGAGCAGGTCGAATTCCTGGTGGCCGGTCACGCCGGCGTGGCACCGCGCGCACTGGCCAAGGTGGCCTCGGGCGGTGAGCTGGCGCGTATCTCGCTGGCCATCTCGGTCATCGCCTCGGCCGCCACTACGGTGCCGACCCTGATCTTCGATGAAGTCGACAGCGGCATCGGCGGCGCCGTGGCCGAAGTGGTCGGACGGCTCTTGAAGCGCCTGGGCCAGGAACGCCAGGTGTTGTGCGTGACCCACCTGCCGCAGGTGGCCAGCCAGGCCAACCAGCACTACCAGGTCAAGAAGCGCAGCGAAGGGGGCAAGACCCTCTCCGACATCGACGGGCTGGACGCCAAGGCGCGCGTGGAAGAAATCGCCCGCATGCTGGGCGGACTGGAAATCACCGCGACCACGCGCAAGCATGCGCGCGAGTTGCTGGCTTCCTGATCGCGGCTTCCCTCACAAGAACATCAAGAACACCAAGCTCAACGACTATGGCCTTTCGCAAAGAACCTCCCTACACCCATGGCAGCCCGGCCTCCACCGCCGTGGTGCTGGTCAACCTCGGTACACCCGACGCGCCCAACGCTGGCGCGCTGCGGCGCTATCTCAAGCAGTTCCTGTCGGATCCACGTGTGGTGGAAATCCCGCGGGCGGTGTGGTGGTTCATTCTCAACGGCATCATCCTGCCGTTCCGTTCGTCCAAGTCGGCCGAGAAATACGCCAGCATCTGGACCGAGGAAGGCTCTCCGTTGCGCGTGCATACCCAGGCCCAGGCTACGGCGCTGGGCGCGCAGCTGGCTGCGCGCGGACATCATCAGCTGCAGGTGGTGTATGCGATGCGCTATGGCACGCCCTCCCTGCCGCAGGTGCTGGACCAGTTGAAGGAGCAGGGCTGTACGCGCATTCTGGTGCTGCCGGCCTATCCACAATATTCGGGCACGACCACGGCATCCATCTTCGATGCGGTCTTCGATCACTATCGTCAGGTGCGCAACATTCCCGAGCTGCGCCTGATCCGTAATTATCACGACCAGGATGCGTATATCCAGGCGCTGCGCCAGTCAGTGCTGGACCACTGGGACCTGCACGGGCGGCCGGACAAGCTGCTCATGAGCTTCCATGGCGTGCCCAAGCGCACGCTGATGCTGGGTGATCCCTATCATTGCGAGTGCTACAAGACCGCACGCCTGCTGGCGCAATCGCTGGGTCTGGCCGAGGATCAGTATCAGGTCACCTTCCAGTCGCGTTTCGGCAAGGCAGAATGGCTGCAGCCCTACACCGCCCCGACCGCTCAGGAACTGGGCCGCCAGGGCGTGCGTCGCATCGACGTGATGTGCCCCGGTTTCACCAGCGATTGCCTGGAAACCCTGGAAGAAATCGCCATGGAGGTCAAGGAAGACTTCCTTCACGCCGGTGGCAAGGAATTTCACTTCATCCCTTGTCTGAATGAATCTCCGGCCTGGATCAAGGGCATGGTGGAGCTGGTCGAGCAGCATCTGGCCGGCTGGCCGACCATGAGCAACGCCGCCGCCCGCGAGGAGCTGGCGCACCAGCAGCGCATTGCCGCCGAGCGCGCCAAGGCGCTCGGCGCGGATCGCTGATTTTTCACGAAGCTTCATATCGGCCTGCGCGCAACGGCGGCCTGATCACGTCAGCCTGCTAGAATAGCGGGCTGAACGCCTTTTGTTGCCTGTCCGGCAATGAGCCTGCCGGGTAGCGGCGGGCCAAATTGTTCATACAAGAAAAAAACCGGGCTGGCGCAGTCGTTCAGAGCGTGTATTCACCCACCAGATGGGTATAGCTGATCCAGGCGGTAGCGAGCAGGCTGTACAGGGCGACGAGAATGGTGGCCGCAATCAGTGGCAGTTTCATGATGACACCTTGTTGGCGCGACAAGAGAGGGGAAGTGGTAAAGCCGTCGAACGAGTTGGCCCCAGCGGGCGAGAACTCGAATTCAGTTTAGGTCGGGCTCGAATTAACTTGAAGTCAGACCCCGTAATTTCTGTAAGCGCGCGTAACATTTTTCTTCTTGAAATCGCAGAAATAGGCAAAAAGTCGCCGGGAAGTGCCAAAAAGCCCTTGAAAAAGCAGGGAGATACCTTACTTGTGCCGCATCCCATCGTGGACGGCGCCCTGCATCGGACCGCCGCACGCACGTAACTCATTGATTTGTTGGAGGTAATTCAGGAATGCAAGACATGGAAAAACAGGAGTCCCCATCCGTCCAGCAAGACAACCCGGCTGTTGAGGCCGCTGCGGCCCCTGCTGCCGAGCAGGCCGCTCCCGCTGCCGCTGCCGAGCCCACGCTGGAAGACAAGCTGGCGGCAGCCGAAGCCCGCGCTGCCGAGATGCAGGACGCCTTCCTGCGTGCCCGTGCCGAAGGCGAGAACATCCGCCGTCGTGCCCAGGAAGACATCGCCAAGGCCCACAAGTTCGCCATCGAAGGCTTTGCCGAATCCCTGCTGGCGGTCAAGGACAGCCTGGAAATGGCCCTGAAGATCGAAAACGCCTCGCTGGAGTCGCTCAAGGAAGGCGTGGACATGACCCTCAAGCAACTGACTTCGGCCTTCGAGAAGAACAAGCTGCAGGAAGTGAGCCCCCAGGCCGGCGACAAGCTGGACCCGATGAAGCACCAGGCCGTCTCGGCCGTGCCGGCCGAGCAGGAAGCCAATACCGTGGTGGCCGTGCTGCAAAAAGGCTATATGATTTCCGACCGTCTGCTGCGTCCGGCGCTGGTGACGGTGGCCCAGGGAAAGTAAGCGGACCGGCGCCGCAAGAGGGCAAGCGCAAAAGGCATCATTTTTGCTTGTCCCGGTGGTTTCGGCGCTTGAAAGTCCGGCTTTCCTCCACATATTCAAACCATTCAAAACACCTGTAGCCCGACATCCAGGGCTGAAAGAACGAAGGAAAAATCATGGGAAAAATCATTGGTATTGACCTGGGCACCACCAACTCTTGCGTTTCCGTCATGGAAGGCAACCAGCCCAAGGTGATCGAGAACTCCGAAGGCGCGCGTACCACGCCTTCCATCATTGCGTATCAGGAAGACGGCGAAATCCTGGTCGGCGCTCCCGCCAAGCGCCAGGCCGTCACCAACCCCAAGAACACCATCTATGCCGCCAAGCGCCTGATCGGTCGCAAGTTCACCGAGAAGGAAGTGCAGAAGGACATCAACCTGATGCCCTACCAGATCGTGGCCGCCGACAACGGCGACGCCTGGATCGGCGTGCGTGACAAGAAGCTGGCCCCGCCGCAGATTTCCGCTGAAGTCCTGCGCAAGATGAAGAAGACCGCCGAAGACTACCTGGGCGAAGAAGTCACCGAAGCCGTCATCACGGTCCCGGCCTACTTCAACGACGCCCAGCGCCAGGCCACCAAGGATGCCGGCCGCATCGCCGGCCTGGACGTCAAGCGCATCATCAACGAGCCGACCGCAGCCGCGCTGGCTTTCGGCCTGGACAAGGCTGAAAAGGGTGACCGCAAGATCGCCGTGTATGACCTGGGCGGCGGTACCTTCGACGTGTCCATCATCGAAATCGCCGACGTCGATGGCGAAAAGCAGTTCGAAGTGCTCTCCACCAACGGTGACACCTTCCTGGGTGGCGAAGACTTCGACCAGCGTCTGATCGACTACATCATCGAGGAATTCAAGAAGATCAACGGCCTGGACCTGTCCAAGGACGCCATCGCCCTGCAGCGCATCAAGGCCTCGGCCGAACGCGCCAAGATCGAGCTGTCGTCCTCGCAACAGACCGAGATCAACGAGCCCTACATCGCCATGGCCAATGGCGCACCGGTCCACCTGAACCTGAAGATCACCCGCGCCAAGCTGGAGTCGCTGGTCGAGGAACTGATTTCCAAGACCATCGAGCCCTGCCGTACCGCCATCAAGGATGCCGGCGTGAAGGTCTCCGACATCGACGACGTGATCCTGGTCGGCGGCATGACCCGCATGCCCAAGGTCATCGAGAAGGTCAAGGAATTCTTCGGCAAGGATCCGCGCCGTGACGTGAACCCCGACGAAGCCGTGGCCGTGGGCGCCGCGATCCAGGGTTCGGTTCTCTCGGGCGACCGCAAGGACGTGCTGCTGCTGGACGTGACCCCGCTCTCGCTGGGTATCGAAACCATGGGCGGCGTCATGACCAAGATGATCAAGAAGAACACCACCATCCCGACCAAGTTCAGCCAGGTGTTCTCCACGGCCGACGACAATCAGCCGGCCGTGACCATCAAGGTCTACCAGGGCGAGCGCGAAATGGCCGTGGGCAACAAGGCTCTGGGCGAATTCAACCTGGAAGGCATCCCGCCGGCACCGCGCGGCACCCCGCAGATCGAAGTGACCTTCGACATCGACGCCAACGGCATCCTGCACGTGGGCGCCAAGGACAAGGCCACCGGCAAGGAAAACAAGATCACCATCAAGGCCAACTCGGGCTTGAATGAAGAAGAGATCGAAAAGATGGTGCGCGACGCCGAAGCTAACGCCGAGGAAGACAAGCGCCTGAAGGAATTGGCCGAGACCCGCAACCAGGGCGATGCGCTGGTGCACTCGACCAAGAAGGCACTGGGCGAATACGGCGACAAGCTCGAAGGTGGCGAGAAGGAAGTCATCGAGTCCGCCATCAAGGCACTGGAAGAAGCCTTGAAGGGTGACGACAAGGCCACCATCGATGCCAAGACCGAAGCCCTGTCGACTGCGGCCCAGAAGCTGGGCGAGAAGATGTACGCCGACCAGCAGGCTCAAGCCGCCGCTGCCGGTGGTGCTGCGGGCGCCGCAGGTGCACAGGCCGGCGCTGCCGGTGGTGCCGCACCCAAGGACGACAACGTGGTCGACGCCGACTTCAAGGAAGTGAAGTAATCCGGGACTGACGCCTCGTTTCCCCTGAGGTCAGCGCTCGCGCCCGGGTGCGGTTTACCGCAGCCCGGGCGGATTTTTGAGAAGCATCCACCCGGCCGGGTTGTTTTTTCGGCCAGGCCGGTACGCCGAGTCCGCAGTCAAAAGCTGAACTCGGCTTTTTCACATTGTTGGTTTCCGGTCGTGCGTGCGCGGCCGCAGATGCAGATGCAGGCCATCGCAGCAGCGACGGAACACAATAACAAGGTGGGTTATACAACATGGCAAAACGCGATTTTTACGAAGTGCTCGGACTGGCGAAGAACGCCAGCGACGACGAGATCAAGAAGGCTTATCGCAAGCTGGCGATGAAGTACCATCCTGACCGCAACCCGGACAGCAAGGGCGCGGAAGACAAGTTCAAGGAGGTCAAGGAAGCCTACGAGATGCTGTCGGACCCGCAGAAGCGCGAGGCCTATGACCGCTACGGCCATGCCGGCGTCGATCCCAATATGGGAGCAGGCGGCGGTGCCGGTGCGGGTGGCTTTGCCGATGCCTTCGGCGACATCTTCGGTGATATCTTTGGCGGCGGCGGCGGTGGCCGCGGTCGCAGTTCCGGCCCGCAGGTCTATCGCGGCGCGGACCTGCGCTACAACCTGGAAATCACCCTGGAGCAAGCCGCCCACGGTTTCGACACCACCATCCGCGTGCCCTCCTGGGACCAGTGCGATACCTGCCACGGCAGTGGCGCCAAGCCCGGCACTTCGCCGGTCACTTGTACCACCTGCGGCGGTCATGGCCAGGTGCGCATGCAGCAAGGTTTCTTCAGCATCCAGCAGACCTGCCCGAAGTGCCACGGCAGCGGCAAGATCATTCCGGAACCCTGCACCACCTGCGCTGGCGCCGGCCGCATCAAGCGCAACAAGACGCTGGAGGTCAAGATCCCTGAAGGTATCGACGATGGCATGCGCATCCGTTCCTCGGGCAATGGCGAGCCGGGTGTCAACGGCGGTCCTCCGGGCGACCTGTATGTGGAAATCCACATCAAGCCGCATGACGTGTTCCAGCGCGATGGCGACGACCTGCATTGCGAGATGCCGATTTCCTTCGCCAAGGCGGCACTGGGTGGCGAGATCGAAGCCCCGACCTTGAACGGCAAGGCCTCCTTCTCCATTCCCGAAGGCACCCAGAGCGGCAAGACCTTCCGCCTGCGCGGCAAGGGCATCAAGGGTGTGCGCTCCGGTTATGCGGGCGACCTGTTCTGCCACGTCGTGGTGGAAACCCCGGTCAAGCTGACCGAACGCCAGAAGGAACTGCTGCGCGAGTTCGAGCAGCTCACCACTGAAGGCGGCGCCAAGCACAGCCCGCAGACCAAGACCTGGAAGGACAAGGTCAAGGAATTCTTCGAGTAAGTTGTGACATCAGCATCAGCATCAGCAGCAAAGCAAAAGGCCAGCGTGATTTTTCGCTGGCCTTTTTCTTGTCCATCGCTCGAGCTCAGGTACTCAGAAACAATGCTCCTGCGCCGGGAAGGTGCCATCCTTGACCGCCGCCACATAGCGGCGCACCGCCTCCTCGATGCCACTGGCCCCTTCCATGAAGTTGCGTACGAAGCGGCTCTTGTGGCCCGGGAAAACGCCCAGCATGTCGTGCATCACCAGTACCTGGCCCGAGCAGTCGGGGCCGGCGCCAATGCCGATGGTAGGAATGCTGAGCCGGTCGGTCACTTCCTTGCCCAGCGTGGCCGGTACCGCTTCGATCACCACCAGAGAAGCGCCCGCCTGCTGCACCGCCAGCGCATCGGCATGCAGTTGGGTGGCGCCATCGCTGGTCTTGCCCTGCACCTTGAAGCCCCCCAGCTGGTGCACCGACTGCGGCGTCAGGCCGATGTGGGCGCACACCGGAATACCGCGCTCGGTGAGGAACTTGATGGTATCGGCCAGCCACACGCCGCCTTCGAGCTTGATCATCTGCGCGCCCGCCTGCATCAGCAGCGCGGCATTGCGGAAGGCCTCCTCGCGGGTCGGGTAGGTGCCGAAGGGCAGGTCGGCGATGATCAGCATGGTACGGCTGCCGCGCGCCACCGCCGCCGTGTGGTAGGCCACGTCCTGAATGGTCACCGGCAGGGTCGAATCGTGACCCTGGCAGACCATGCCCAGGGAGTCGCCGATCAACACCGTTTCCAGCCCGGCGCGCTCCATGAGCGTGGCGAAGCTGGCGTCATAACAGGTCAGCATGCTGATCTTGTCGCCCTTGGCGCGCATCGCCTGCAGGGTGTGGGTGGTCACCGGCTTGGCGCGCGTAGCGCCCGATTCCTGAAGATAGCCTGCCATGAAGAATTCAACCTCCGTGATTGAGAAAGGCGCGCTTGCCGTGCATTTCCTGGATGTGCCGCATCCTTGTGAAGCGGATCCAGATGCTCGGTGTTGATGGTCGGCACCGACGCCTCTTCGTAGTGATAGAAAAAATGACTGTAGCATTCCGACAGCGATTGCAGGCAATCCTGGGACAGGGTTTCCTCCATGCGGATCCCGCGCGCTCCACAGTGCGGCCAGACGGGCGGTCAGTGAGCGCTTGCCAGTTGCGACCGGGCAGTCGATGGCGATGCGGCGGCCGCTTTCCAGTGCCATGCCTTCCTTCGCCCGGCACGTCGGGTGCGGCATTGTAGTTGATTTCACTGCGGCCGGCGCTCATGCCCGCTTTGGCTTTTGTTGATTCAATGCAATATCCTGTCCATGCTCAGGTGGTGCAGACAACTCAAGCGGAATTCGGCCTTTATTCCACGCAAGGCCAGACCCGCTCAGCCAGCACAATAGGCTGTGGGTCGGTGCGCGCAGGCTGGAACCTGTCGCGAGGTGCATTGGTGCCGGGTTGTCCTCGGGGCGGAGGCGCTCAATCGCCTTTGTCTCCGTCCATGCCTGGCCTGGCAGGAGGGCCTGTCAAAAGAAGCGCCAGTTCCTGCCGTAAACACCGTCAGGGGCAGGGTACGTGCACCGTGGCCCTACGGTTTGCCCCGAGCTGACAACAACCAACAGGAAAACGTGGCTGTGAAATCGCTTCGCAATATCTTGCCGGTGCTGTGCCTGGTGAATCTGCTGCTGTTGATGATGCTGGCCCAGCACTGGTGGCTGGGGGCGCTGGTGGGCCTGCTGATCGGCGGTGCCTTCTACCTGACTTGCCTGCCCGCCCCGGCGGCGGTGCCGGTGGCGTCCCCGCAGCCGCCGCTGGCGCAGGCCGCCGCAGCACCGACCTTGTCGCCGGTGCCGTCCGCACCTGTGGATGGACAGGCCTCGCTGGCCGCACTGCTGCGCGAAGTACTGCCGGTGTGGCAGGGCAATGTGCAACTGGCGCGGGCACAGACGCAATCGGCCATCGACGGTTTGACCGCCCGCTTCGTCGGCATCCACGAGCGCCTTGGCGGCGCACTGGACCCCGCCAGACACGGCGCAAATGGCGAGATCCTGCAGACCGTGCATCATGCGGCTGAACAATTGGGCAGTATTGCCTCGGCGCTGGAAGGCATGCTGGCCTCGCGTCAGCTGCTGGTGACCAAGTTCGACAGCCTCATGGCGGCCAATGACGAGATTCGCCGCCTGGCCCAGCAAAATGAGCAACTGGCCGGGCAGACCGGCGTGACCGATCTGCTCAGCGACGAGCAGAGCTGGCAGGAACTGGCCGAGCGCTCGGCCGAGAACAGCCGCCAGATCGCCGCCCGCGCCAAGAGCGCGCGCCAGCAGATCATGGCGGCCATTGGCGCCAACGGGGACGCCGCCGCCAGTACCGACGGTGTCGCTGAGAATTCGCGCGCCGTGATTGACCAGATCATTGCCGACTTCCGCCATTCGGCCATGAAGCTCACCACCACCGTGGAGGCGCTGGAGGACGAAGGCCGCGAAGTGGATCGCGAAGTATGTGACATCCTGGTCCACCTGCAATTCCAGGACCGCATCAGCCAGATCCTGGATCACGTGCAGCAGGACATCCTGCGTCTGCGCAGCGCGGCCATCGAAGCGCAGGCGCTGCCCTCGCCGCAGCAGTGGCTGGCCGAGCTCGAAAAGACCTACACCACCCAGGAACAGCGCCAGATTCATGCCGGCCAGCAGGGCCATCCCGTGCCACCGTCGCAGGTGGATTTTTTCTGAGACAACGAGGAACCGAGATGGAAAAGAGCATATTGATCGTTGACGATTCCTTCAGCCTGCGGCAGACCATCACGGCCGCCCTCAAGAGCGCCGGCTACCAGGTCGAAGAAGCCGCCGACGGCCTTGAAGCGCTGAAGAAACTGGATGGCCGCAAGTTCAATCTGGTCATCTCCGACCTCAACATGCCCAACCTGGATGGCCTGTCCTTCGTACGCGAGATGAAGCAGATGCCGGCCTACAAATTCACCCCCGTCATCATGCTGACCACCGAAAGCAGCGAGGTGCGCAAGCAGGAAGGCAAGGCCGCCGGCATCCGGGCCTGGGTCCACAAGCCCTTCCTGCCGCCGGTGCTGCTCGATGCAGTGGCCAAGCTGGTGCAACCCTGAGCGATCCAGAGGACCGTTGAAGACCCAACCGAGACCCCGAAAATGCCGCTGACGTATTCCGTGCAAGAGGACCGGCTGCTGCTCACGCTGAGTGGTGGCCTGACCATTTTCCAGGCAGCCGAACGCAAGCCGGAATTGCTGCACGCGCTGACACTTGCGCAGACCCACGTGGTGCTGGATCTGTCCGGTGTGGACGAGCTCGATACCGCCGGCATCCAATTACTGCTGCTGTTGCGCCGCGAGCTGGCCAACATTGGTCGCCAGCTGGAGATCGGTGCCTACAGTCCGGCCGTGCTGGCCGCACTGGACCTGCTGCAACTGCATGAGCGCTTCAGTCCCGCCGTGGAGGCCGAATGAAGAAGGATTCCGCACGCGATGCCGTCGTCCAGGAAGCCCGCGAACTGCTGGTGGCCATGGAAGCCGCCTTGCTGCAGATCGAAATGGAAGGTCCGAGCCGCGACAGCATCAATGCCATCTTCCGGGCCGCCCATACCATCAAGGGCTCGGCCGGCCTGTTTGCTTTCGACAGCATTGTGCAGTTCACCCACCAGGTGGAGCATGTGCTGGACCTGGTGCGCGAAGAGCGCCTGCCGCTGAACGCGTACATGATGTCCTTGCTGCTGCAGTGTGGCGATTACATCGGTGAACTGGTCGATGCCATCGAACGCAATCAGGAGGCCGAGGAGCCCAACGCCGAACGTCGTGCCACGCTGCTGGCCGAACTGGACGAGGTGGCGCAATCGGCCATTGCATCGCGGGAGCTGGTCTCTGGTCAGCCGACCTTGGTCGGGCAGCGCCTTGCCGGCAGTCCTGCTGCCGACCTGCTCGCCACCGACGAGGCAAGCATGGATGCCGCCTTGCAGGCGGCGGCCGATTATCCTTACTGGCACCTGTCGCTGCAGTTCAACGAGAACGTCTTGCGCGATGGGCTCGATCCGCTGTCTTTCCTGCACTACCTGCGTTCGCTGGGGCGCATCGTCGCCATCCTGCCGGTGGAGGCGGGCATGCCTGCGGCCGCCGCCATGGATGCCGAGAGCTGTTATCTCGGCGTGGAAATCTGCCTGGTCTCCGATTCCACCCGGCAAACGCTGGAGGATGTGTTTGAATTCGTGCGCGATGACAGCCGTATCGACATCCTGCCTCCGCACAGTCCCCTGTGCGCGTATGCCGCGGTACTGCAACGCCTGGCCCGCGAGGACGCGGCCCGCCTGGCCGGCCAGTGGCGCAGTCTGTCATTGTTCAATGAAGTCCAATGGCGTTGCCTGGGAGCCGTCACCCTGGAGGAAGCGGTCGCCGCCGTGGTGCCGGCGGCCACCGACGCGGGCGCGCGGCCTCGCCCACTGGAGGAGCGGCGCGCGCAGGAACAGAAGTTCATCAAGATCGAGGTCTCCAAGCTGGACCAGTTGATCGACCTGGTGGGCGAGCTGGTCATCGCCGGTGCCAGCGCACGCCTGATCGCACGGCGTCGCAAGGACAGCCAGTTCGAGGAGGCCACCCAGGCCATCGACAGCCTGATGGAACAGATCCGCGATGCCGCGCTGACGTTGCGCATGGTGCAGATCAATGAAGTATTCCAGCGCTTCCCGCGCATCGTGCGCGACATCGCCCGCGATCTCGACAAGGACATCGAGCTGACCATGACCGGCTCCGAGACCGAGCTGGACAAATCCATGGTGGAGCGCCTGGCCGATCCGCTGATGCACATCGTGCGCAATGCCATCGATCACGGCATCGAGCCGGCCGCCGAGCGTATTGCTGCCGGCAAGCCGGCCAAGGCATCCCTGCGGCTCAATGCCATGCACGAATCGGGCAGCGTGCTGGTGGAGGTGATGGACGATGGTCGAGGCATGGATCGCGCGCGTATCCTGGAAAAAGCCATCGCCCAGGGACTGGCCGCGCCCGATGCCGAGCTCAGTGATGGCGAGATCTTCCGCTTCGTCTTCGAGCCCGGATTTTCCACCGCGCAGCAGGTCACTGAGCTCTCGGGACGGGGCGTGGGCATGGACGTGGTCAAGCGTAACATCGATGCCCTGCAGGGTGAGGTGGGCATCGATACCGAACCAGGCCGTGGCACCGTGGTGCGCATCCGCCTGCCGCTGACGCTGGCCATCATCTCGGGCTTCCAGGTGGTGGTGGGCAATGCGGTCTTCGTCATCCCGCTGGATATGGTGGTGGAGTGCATCGACATGCCACCCCGGCAGAGCGGCAGCCACATCGTCTCTGTACGCGGTGAGCCCTTGCCGTTCGTCCCGCTGCGCGAACTGTTTGACCTGCCTGCGCGTGACCAGGGCAGGGGACGCAAGAGCCTGGTGATCGTACAGTACGGACAATTGCGCGCCGGCCTGCTGGTCGACGGATTGCTGGGCGAGTGCCAGGCGGTGATCAAGCCGCTGGGCCGCTTGTTCGGCAAGGTCAAGGGGCTGTCCGGATCGACCATCCTGGGCGATGGCCGGGTCGCATTGATCCTGGATATCGCGCACCTGGTGCAGCATACCCAGCAACAGGAACAAGGCAATACGGCGGCCTACGCCGAAAGCAGCGTGGCGTCGGCGCCATGACGGGCGCCGATCGGACGCCCGCACCACGAGGGGAAGCGAGCATGCAAGAATCGATGACCAACAGGATGAGCATCAAGCAGATCTTCATCTGGCTGTGTTTAGTCCTGTCCATCCTGGTGGCGGTGGTGATCAGTCTCACCAGTACCTTGCGCCAGGCCAATGCGGCGCTCGAACATGCGCACCAATCGCGCTATGAATCGGCAGCGCTGGCCAATGAACTGCGACGTACCACCGAGGACATGACCAAGTTCGCGCGCGCCTACGTGACCACGGGCGATCCCAATGACGAGGACCGGTACTACATGATCCTCGACATCCGCAACGGCAAGCGTGCGCGGCCCTCCAACTATGATCGCTTCAACTGGGATCTGGTCAGTGCCCGCAAACTGCCGGTGGAGGCGGGTGCCCAGGCGGTGCCGCTGAGTGAACTGATGAAGCGTGCCGGCTTTACCGAAGACGAACTGGCCAAGATGCAGGAGGCCCTGAAACTGGCCGATCAGCTCTCGCGTATCGAGATTACCGCCTTCCATGCGGTCAAGGGCGAGTTCGATGATGGTCAGGGCAAGTTCACCGTGGTCGGCGCACCCAACCAGGCCATGGCGCAGGAGTTGGTGTTCGACCAGACCTACCGTGCGCTGTTCGGTCGCGTGATGACACCGATCAATGACTTCCTGCGCCAGGTCGACGAACGCACCCAGGCCCGCGTGCTCAAGGCCGGTCGCGACTACGTCGAACTGGAACAGAAGATATTCTGGCTGCTGAGCGCCTCCGTGGTGGTGCTGTTTGCCTGTCTCGGGTTTGCCTATCGCACCATCCGCTCGCAGATCGGTGGCGAGCCGCGCGATGCCATGAGCGTGTTGCGCCGCGTGGCCGAAGGTGATCTGACGGTGAGTGTGCCGCTGCGCAAGAACGACCGGGTCAGCGTGCTCTACAGCACCCAACAGATGGTCAACAAATGGACCGACGTCATCGGCGATGTCAGCGGCACCGCCAGTGCTTTGGCCTCGGCCTCGGAAGAGATTTCCTCGTCCTCCCAGGCGCTCTCGCACAACGCTTCGCAGCAGGCCGCCAACGTCGAGGAAACCAGCGCCTCGGTGGAAGAGATCACCGCCACCATCGCCCAGAATGCCGACAATGCCAGGACCACCGATGGTATTGCCAGCCTCTCGGCAAGCGCCGCCACCGAGGGGGGGCAGGCGGTGCGCGAGACCGTGGCGGCGATGAAGCAGATTGCCAGCAAGATCGGCATCATCGATGACATCGCCTACCAGACCAACCTGCTGGCACTGAACGCGGCCATCGAAGCCGCGCGCGCCGGTGAACACGGCAAGGGCTTTGCCGTGGTGGCGGCCGAAGTGCGCAAGCTGGCCGAACGCTCGCAGAGTGCCGCACAGGAAATCATTGCAGTGGCCGAGAACAGCGTGGGCCTGGCCGAAAAGGCGGGCGGCCTGCTCAATCAGATGGTGCCATCGATCCGCAAGACCGCTGACCTGGTGCAGGAAATCGCTGCGGCGTCGGCGGAACAATCGACCGGGCTGGAACAGATCAACAATGCCGTGCACCAGATGGCACAGACTACGCAGATGACCGCATCGGCCTCGGAGGAATTGTCGGCAACCTCGGAAGAGATGAGTGCCCAGGCCATCCATCTGCAGGATCTGATGCGTTTCTTCCGTGTGGACGAGTTGCAGAAGCCGGCGGTACGTGCCAGTGGCGCACCACAGTCGGGGGCGGATGGCAGTCGCCGCAAGCCTGCCCGGCATGCCGCCCAGGACAAGCGCGAGAGCGCACGGCGTCTGTCCATGCTGGATGTGGATGAGGATGCGCCGGGCGTGGATGAATCTTCGTTCAAGCGTTTCTGAGAGGACAGATCATGGCGTTGATCCAGTCCCGTTTCACCGCGCCGCCTGCGGGCCGCGTACGCATCAATTGGCCGTGGGATGAGCGCGGCAGCAAGGAGAGCAGGCCATGCCCAGCGTATCGTTGAATGGCGAATCCGCCCGCAAGCGGCAGCAGGAAGAAGTCATCGAAAGCCGCCAGTTCCTGACCTTCCTGGTCGGAACCGAGAGCTTCGCCATGCCCATTGCCAGCATTCGCGAGATCATCGAATTCGGCGGTCTGACCGAAGTGCCGCTGATGCCCGAGTTCCTGCGCGGCGTCATCAACCTGCGCGGTTCGGTGGTGCCGGTCATCGATCTGTCGGTGCGCTTTGGTCGCGCGCCCACGGTGGTGGCCAAGCGTACCTGCGTCATCATCATGGAACTGATCCAGGACGAGCAGATGCTGTTGCTGGGCGTGATGGTCGATGCTGTCAGCGCCGTGCTGAGCATCGGCGTTGACAGCATCGAACCGCGTCCGTCCTTTGGAGCGGGCATCCGCGCCGATTTCATCGAAGGGATGATCAACGTCAATGAGCGTTTCATCGTCGTGCTGGACGTGCAGCGCGTATTGTCGGTGGATGAACTGGCCAGCCTCCTGGGAATGAGCGCCGAGGATGCCCTGGGTGGCGGGCCGGTGCTGCCGGCGCAAACGCAACAGGAGTAGGTCCATGGCCAGCACCGGCAACCTGGCAGGCAGGCGCGACGCCGTACACGATCGGGGTGCGGGCCAGACCGTTTCTGTCGCCAGCGCTGCCGATGCCGAGGTCAGCGATGAGGACATGCTGCTGTTCCAGCAATTGTTCAAGCAGCACATCGGCCTGCATTTGCCCTTGTCCAAGAAGGCGCTGCTGCAAAGCCGCCTCAGTCATCGTCTGCATGAACTCGGCCTGTGCGGACTGGCGCAGTATCATCGTCTCATCAGCGCGGCGGACGGCGCCGAGGAACGCCAGCGCGCCATTGATCTCATCACCACCAATGAAACCTATTTCTTCCGTGAACCGAGTCATTTCGATTTCCTGACCCAGGAGCTGTTGCCGCAGTGGCGTGACCACAAGAGCCTGCGCGTCTGGAGCGCTGCCAGCGCTACCGGTGAAGAAGCCTATTCTCTGGCCATGTTGCTGGACCATCACCGGCCCCCCGGCAGCTGGTCGGTATTTGCTTCCGATATCAGCACCCGCGTCTTGCGCTTTGCCCGCCGCGCCCTTTATCCGATGGCGCGGGGCGAGAATATTCCACGTCTGTATCTGCGCCGCTATTGCCTGCTCGGCACTGGCGAGTACGAGGGGCATTTCCTGGTGCAGGCCGGCCTGCGTGCCAAGGTCGAATTTGCCCGGCGCAATCTGACCGCGCTGCATGAACACGAGGATGGACTATACGACCTGATTTTCCTGCGCAACGTCATCATCTATTTCGATTGCGATACCAAGCTGCAGGTCTTGCGCGACGTGATCGCCCGCCTGCGCCCTGGCGGCTACCTGGTGGTGGGCCATTCCGAATCGCTGCACGGCATGGAACTGGACCTGCTGATGCACTCCCCCTCGATTTATCGGAGGCCGCAATGAGTGGGCCGTCTGCATCGGGGGCAGACTCCATCATCCGCGTGATGGTCATCGATGATTCTTCGGTGGTGCGCCAGTTGGTGCAGCAGCTGCTGGCGCAGACTGACGATATCCGCGTCATCGGTACCGCACCCGATCCGGTCTTTGCCCTGCGCAAGATGCAGCAGGAGTGGCCCGACGTGATCCTGCTCGATATTGAGATGCCGCGCATGGATGGCATCACCTTTCTGCGTCAAATCATGGCCACGCGGCCCACGCCGGTCATCATGTGCAGTGCGCGTGCCGCTGGTGCGGGCGATATCGCTGCCGAGGCGCTGGCCGCCGGCGCAGTCTCGGTGATTGCCCGTCCGCAACTGGGTGTGCGCGATTTCCTTCGTGAAGCGGTGGTCGAACTGGCCAGTGCCATCCGGGCCGCAGCGCTGGCCGGCCCCGGCACCAGGGGAGCGGCGGGCGCATTGCCCGGCAGTACCGGTGCCATGGCCTCCGCGCTCCGGCTGCGCCCGGTCAAAGCAACATCACGAGAAATACTGCATGATGAGGGCTGGTCTGCGGTCCTGCAGCGTCATACGGCCGATGCGGTACTGGCCGCGCCGGGAAGGGAGGATGGTTATCGTCCACCGACTGCGCGCATCGTTGCCATCGGTGCCTCCACCGGAGGGCCGCAGGCGCTGGAGCGGGTACTGGGCCGCCTGGACCACCGTTGTCCGGGCGTGGTGGTAGTGCAGCACATGCCGCAGCGTTTCACGCGCAGTTTCGCCGACCGCCTGCACCGCATTTCCGGTGCCGAGGTCAAGGAAGCCGAGCATCACGATCTGGTTCTGCCGGGGCGGGTGCTGATCGCTCCCGGCGGTCGACATCTGGTCGTGCGGCGCGATGGTCTGCAGTACTATGTGGAAACATTGGATGGTCCGCTGGTGAGCCGGCACAAGCCTTCGGTGGATGTGCTGTTCCGCTCGCTGGCCAAGGCGGCGGGCAGCAATGCAGTGGGCATTATCATGACCGGCATGGGGGACGATGGAGCAAGAGGGATGCGGGAGATGGCCGATTGCGGCGCCGCCACCTATGCTCAGGACGAGGCCAGCAGCGTGGTCTTCGGCATGCCGAAAGAAGCGATACACATGGGCGGCGTCCGTGACGTCCTCCCGCTCGATCATATCTCCGCAGTGATAGAACAATATGCCTCCAGAGAATCTCAATGAGCTGATCGAATCCGCACTGGTCGTCGACGACAGTGCCCTGCAGCGCCAGCACAGCGTGTCGCTGCTGCAGGCGCTGGGCGTCGATCTGATCTACGAGGCCGGCAACGGCAACGAGGCGCTGGACCTGCTGGCGCTGTTGAAACTGCCGCCGGGCCTGGTCGTGATCGACCTGGAGATGCCGGGCATGGATGGCATTGAACTGATCCAGCACTTGCAGCAAAAGGGTATCGACATTCCTCTGATCGTCGCCTCCAGTCGAGAGACCTCGCTGCTGTTGTCGGTGGAGACCATGATCCACGCGCTGGGCATGAACCTGATCGGCGTATTGCAGAAGCCGCTCAATCAAGGCCAGCTGCACGCAGCGCTGCGATCTTTCCGGCCCCACGGTGGCGACGCTCTTGCCGATGCCGATCCCCAGCCTTCCATGTGTGAGAGCGATCTGGGCGTGGCCATCGGCGGTGGTCAGGTGCTGCCGTATTTCCAGCCCAAGGTAGATGTGCAGACAGGCATCCTCAAAGGCGTGGAAGCGCTGGCGCGCTGGGTGCATCCGGAACGCGGCATGGTGCCGCCGGACCGATTCATTCCGCTGGCAGAGCAATGCGGCCTGATTCACGATCTCACCATCAGCATGATGGACCAGGCCATGGCCCAGGCTGCCGTCTGGCACAGCCGCGGCCTGGCGATCAAGGTGGCGGTGAATCTCTCGCCGCTGTCGCTGGAACAGCCGGATTTCCTGCATCGTATTCTGGAGCTGGTGGACAAGCACGCGCTGCCGGCCGAAAACGTGGTGCTGGAAATCACCGAGAGTTCGGTGGTGGCGCACAAGGGTAATTCACTGGGCATGCTGGCGCGCTTGCGCCTGAAGGGATTTGGTCTGTCGATTGACGATTACGGCACCGGCTTCTCATCGATGCAGCAGTTGGCGCGTATCCCCTTCACGGAACTGAAGATTGACCGCTCCTTCGTGCATGGTGCACATGACCGCAAGAACCTGCGCGTGATTCTGCAATCCGCGCTGGACATGGCGCAACGGCTGGAGCTGGTGACGGTGGCCGAAGGCGTGGAGACCATGGAAGACTGGCGCCTGCTGCAGGACTTCGGTTGCAGCCTGGGGCAGGGCTATCTGATTGGCAAGCCCATGCCGGCCAATGAATTGCCGTTATGGTTGAAGGGGCATCATCGCCGGCTCGGCGAATTGCGGCCGCTGGGAAAGGGGAGTGTTAGCGGTGGTGTGACTTGAGATTCGTTGTTGGACTGTTGAATTGAGCGTGGAAATAATCTGTTTTCGGTACGTCGCCGGTTCTTTATGCTGCTTCCGTTTGAGGCAGACTCTGCATCATTGCCGTACTAATTTTGGGGTGCAGGTCAACATCTCATCTGAAAAGTGTGCGCTCAGGATTAGGCTATGATGAATCGACTGAAAATGTATCTCCGAGATTCTAAGCTTAGTTCCCATCAATCCATACATCGTTTATCCAATCTGCAAGCGTCGGCCAGCTCTCCGAACTCACTCCATTTCCACTCCAAAATCTGATCTTACCCGTTTGATCCAGGCAGTAATAATCACCGTTATCCTCACATATGGGGAGCCAATTTGAAGGAACTCCCAACTGCCTTGCAACTTTTACCGCTCGCAGCAAGTCTCCCCTGCTATTGATATCAGGAGAAAGAACTAACGGCTCAATGTTCCCAAAAAAAATGGTGCTCGCGTTCTTTAAAAAATAACGATATTCGTCGCCAAAGGTAATTCCAATTTTCGACTCATAGTTATCAATCAATTCATCATCAGGCTCCAGCAATCTAATCCGTTCACCCGCTGATGCATTTATCAAAGCGTCTACTGCCTCAACCAATTTATTATCCATTTCATCTCACTTAAAATCGTTCGCCCGGCTCTTCCAATAATTACGCCGCCACGTATTGAATACACTGCGATTAATGCCAGATGGGATTTCCGAGCCGGCATTTATGTGTATAGCAGAGTAGTTTTCCTGATGGAACGTCTGCATAACTTCTGCAATGGGACCATCCTGATTTTGCAACATATGATGTAGATTGACGGGGTTCCCATCCTTCCCAATCGGGGCTCTGCCAGCCTGCATTAGTTCTAGATTGGTTTTTCCGGTTTGGCTATCCACCCGATTAGGGTCGATAAGGTCGTCGCGTCGATATACAAAATTTCCAGCGACTTCTACTGGCTCAGCACTCCAGTATTGCCTTTCTTGCCCGAAATATCTCTTTGCTACTTCCTGCCTGGAATATACATTCGGCAAATCCTGATCCGCAGTAAATCGATCACGATCAGGCGTTACCGCCGGTAGCTTTTCCTTTGGCAAGACAAGCTTCCTTGCCTCACCCACCAGGGCTGGAGTAGTAGCCGCGACAGCAGACAACGCTGCCATCCGGACAAGACGATAGTTTATCGCCTGCTTTACCAGTCCATCACAGGCAGCCGCGCTCAGTCCACCACAGTTATTCGTCCTGAAGGTCGCAACCTCCTTCGCCTGATCAACATCCGTTCCCATCAGGGACGCGTTGCCCATCACGGAACCATAACTGATCACATTCGCTTGACGCCCGATCAGCGTATCTTCAAGTTTTGTATAGCCGAATGGCAATACCTTTACTTCGTTGACACTCGCCGCTTCAGCCAGATTTTTTTGGACGCACGCTACATCCCCTGAAATGATGCAGCTTTGCACTGCGGCGATATTCTGGTCAGAGATCTCCTTGTATTTTTTAAAGATTGAGGTGACGTCTCCGTCGCTACAACGACCGTTCTTCTTGCTGCAAGCCTCAATTTCCTTCTTGAGCGCGGCAGCATCAGCATGCTTGAGGAAATTATTGACGACCTCGTTATAAGCCGCAGCCCCTCCCGGCGTCCCACCTACAGCCGCGCCCACCAAGGTACTCGACAGCGCCGTCAACGCTTTCGCCAGATCAGCATCAACACCAGCCTGATTCAAGGCCGAAGCCACCTCAGGTGCGGCTAAAGTACCCGCTCCCGCACCAGTTGCACCGGCGAGACCACCGGTCAGCCCACCCACAACAGTGTGCGCGAGAGTCCGCATGCTCCCATCTGGCCCCCACTTGGTTTCCAGCGCGCTGGCCTGATCATTGAGCTGTGTTGCCACGGCAGGATCAGTTGCGGCATTGGCCT
>NZ_JABFMQ010000014.1:0-136026 GCF_013359625.1 Herbaspirillum sp. C9C3 | reverse complement strand
GCGCGTCGCCGCGCCTAGGCAGTCAACGCTTGGCGACCTCTCGCACTCGCAGATTTAATGTGAACAGGCCCTAGTTGACCAGTTCCCGCTTCAGTTCGGAAATCAGGGCGGGATGCAGCGCGCCGGCACAGAGGAAGGCCGGCCATTGTCCCTTGACCAGATCCATCTCGCGTTCATCGCGGCACAGCAAGATGACCGGTACGTCGGCCAGCTGCTTCTGTGCCTTCAGGTAATGTGCCAGACGCAGACCGCTCATGCCTTCCATGGCCAGCTGCGCCACTACCACGTCGGGGCGGTCCAGCGCGATGTGTTCGATGGCATCGTTGCCGCTGCTGGCGATCTGGATGTCGATGTCGTTGATGGCCAGCCATTCGGTCAGCGCGCGGCTGACTTCGGGCTGGCTGGTGGCAATCAGGGCGGTCTTGTGCATGAGTGGGCGCTCCATCAGTCATGAAGTCATGGGACAAGCTCATCATGCACTGCGGGCAACATGGCCGCCATCGGGGTTTTCCTGAGCGCCGGCTCAGCTCATGCTGCGTCCGGTAAGACGCATCGTGTCGCACAATTGGTTAATTGTCGCTTGACAGCGTCACATTGTTGTCACAGGAATGAAATATGATCCGCGGTCTATCCAAAAATCACGACGCGGGCGAGCACGGTGGAAAGTCATTTCAGTCTGACTCCGGCGACAGGGAGCAAGTTGTTCCAACCGACAGCGGGAGCGCTGGCGGTACAGGTGCCGGTCGTCCAGTTCGATGAGAACAACGCTGCCGTCCTGGAGATCTTCGGCCAGCACAAGGAGCTGGTCAGTCTTCCTGTGGTGGAACGGCAGCGGCCCATCGGTCTCATCAGCCGTCACATCTTCATGTCCCAGATGTCCAAGCCGTATCACCGCGAGCTGTACGAGCGCAAGAGCTGCATCGCCTTCATGGACAAGAACCCGCTCATCGTCGAGGCCGCTACCCCCATCGAAACGCTGGGCGCGCTGGCCGTGGCCTCGGGCGACAAGACCCTGGCTGACGGCTTCCTGATCGTCGAGCAGGGCCAACTGGCCGGCCTGGGCGCGGGCCTGGCCCTGATGCGTGAACTGGTGAGCATGCAGGAAGAAAAGAACCGCCAGGTCATGCAGAGCATCGATTACGCCAGCGTGATCCAGCGCGCCATGTTGAGCGCCTCGCGCGCCGCCATGACCGAGGCGCTGGCCGATGCCTGCCTGGTGTGGGAGCCACGTGACGTGGTCGGCGGCGACTTCTATCATTTCGAAGCACATCCCGGTGGCTGGTTTGCCGCCGTCGCCGACTGCACCGGTCATGGGGTGCCGGGTGCCTTCCTGACCCTGATCGCCTCATCCTCGCTGAAGCAGGCACTGGAACTGCATGGCCCGCACGACCCGGCGCGCCTCCTGCGCGAGGTCAACCGCAGCATGAAGCGTGTGCTCGGGCAGCACGGCCAGTCCGACAAGCCCTCCGAATCGGACGATGGCATGGACGCCTGTTTCTTCTGGTTCGACAGTGCCACCCGCACCCTCACCAGCAGCAGTGCCAAGATGCCGCTGTTCCTGCTGGTGGCCGATGGCACCGAAGTGCTGACCATCGAAGGCAAGCGTGTCGGTCTCGGCTATGTCGACACCCCCGACGACATGCAGTGGGATAACCACAGCCAGCAGCTGGCACCGGGGACCATGATCTTCGTCTGTACCGATGGCGTGATCGACCAGATCGGCGGTCCCAGGAACATCGCCTTCGGCAAGCAGCGCCTGCGCCGCACCCTGCTCGAACACGGCCACCTGCCGATGCCGGCGCTGGGGCGCGTGGTCATGGACATTCACAGTCACTATCAGGGGACGCAGCGGCGACGCGATGACATCTGCTTCGTCGGTGTGCGCCTGGCGGCGGCGCTTCAGGATTCTCTTCAAGACTCTCAACACGGAACACAGGCATGAACGGTATCCAACAGGAGTGGGCTGAGTTCCACAGCTATGTCGCCCGGCGCGACATTGTCTTCTACTACGTCGGCTATTTTTCCCAGACCATCATCGCCGCCATGGCCGAGGCCGTGAAGCTGCGCGCCGAGCACACCGGTGCACTGGCGCAGACGCGGCGCAAATTGTTCTCTTCCTTCATCGAGATGGCGCAGAACATCGTCCACTACTCAGCAGATCTGCACGAGAAGGAAGGAAAAGTCACAGAGCCGCCCATGCGCCATGGCGCGGTCTACATCACCCAGACCGATGGTCGCTACTTCCTGCATTGCGCCAATCCCGTCGATGCCGAGATGGCCGACAAGCTGCGGGCGAAACTGGAACACCTGCGTTCGCTGACCAATGACGAAATCAAGGCTGCCTACAAGGAAATGCTGCGCACCGAGACACCGCCCGACAGCAAGGGTGCCGGTCTGGGTTTCCTGACGGTGGCGCGCGATGCCAGTGCGCCGCTGGACTTCGAGTTCTCCCAGCCGGCCGCCGATGGCGCGCAGACCTTCTATCTCCGGGCCACCATCTGAGGGCCCGCCGCCTCTGACACACGACACCATGGACAACTTATTCATCGCCGCCAGCGCCAGCTCCCCCGAGGTGGATTTCCGCTTCGACCAGCGCACGCTTTCGCTGAAGGGCGAATCCTACCCCGAGAATGCCGCCCAGTTCTGGGGCGAGATCATCACCACGCTGCGCCGCTTCCTGGCCGACGATGAACACGGCGGCACCATCACCGTCAACGTGGCGCTGGCCTACTTCAACAGCTCCAGCACCAAGATGTTGTTCTCGCTCTTCGACGCCCTGAACGAGAAGGCCGAGAGCGGAACCGAAGTCGTTCTGAACTGGTACCACGACGAGGAAGACGACACCATCTTCGAATTCGGCCAGGAGTTGCAGGAAGATTTCGCCGCGCTGGTCTTCCACGATCACGCGGTGCAGAGCTGATGGACCGCGACGATCTTTTTGCGGCCGAAGCCGAGGCCCTGCACCGTGCTACGGCAGTACTGGCCGATCCCGCCAGCGCCCCGGCCAGCCATCGCGCGGCGCTGGAGGAACTGGTGCAGCACTATGGCCAGCTGATGCGCCAGAGCCGTCGCCTGATCTCGCGCAGCGACCGCACCGAGCGCGAGCTGAACCTGCTCAATGCGCGACTGCAGCAGTTGAGCGATGAACTGGACTACAAGGCGCGGCACGACAATCTGACCGGCGCCCTCAATCGTGGCGCTGTCTTCGAGCGCGCACACCAGATCCTGGAACAATCGTCGATGTCGCTGATCGTGCTGGACATCGATTTCTTCAAACGCATCAATGATGAATTCGGCCATCCGACCGGCGATGCCGTGATCCGCGAACTGGTTGGTCGTCTGCGCACCACGCTGGAAGGAAACGGTGTCATCGGCCGCGTGGGTGGCGAGGAATTCACCATCCTGCTGGCCGGGGTGGCGCTGGAACAGGCAGTGACCCTGGCCGGCAGGATCCGCCAGGCGATTGCCGGTGAACGTTTCCAGTGCCTGTCGGCGCGGCCGGTCACCTCCAGCTTCGGAGTGGCCTGGGCCACCGCCGGCAGCGATTTTGAAGAAGCCTATGCCCGTGCCGACCAGGCCTTGTATCAGGCCAAGCGCGGTGGGCGCAATCGGGTGGAGTCCGAGGATACGGTGACCGGCTGAAGCCCAGCGCCCCTCATCGTGCAGGGGCTCGATGAGGCGAGCGACCGCCCGCAGGCGCCTTCAGTAGCGCGTCATGGCCGCCACCAGCGCGGCCAGCGAGTCGGCATTCATCTTGCGCATGACCTGCTGGCGATGGGCCTTCACGGTGCGTTCCGAGGTGCCCAGTTCGGCGGCGATCTGCTTGTTCAGCCTTCCCTTGACCAGACGTTCCAGCACCTCGCGTTCGCGTCGCGTGAGGGTCTTCAGGCGCGCGTAGTGTTCCTGCCGCTGCTGCATCTGCGGACCGGATTCATCGAAGGGCATGAGCGCCCCCCGGAAAGCTTCCACCAGCTGCTGCCGCACCATGGGCTGCGCGCCCTGTTCACTGGCCGCGCCGGGGAGGGCGCGCGGGCCGGCATCGTGGTGCCCGCTGTACATCTCCTCCGGTGCATTGGCGGCGGTATGGCCGGTGATGACGATCAGGGGCCGGCCCAGTTCACGTTCATCCAGCAGCGAACGCAGGCGCCGCGCGTCGAGATTCTGCATGTGGACTTCCAGCACCAGCCCGCCAGGGGCGCTGCCGGTCGTGTGCTGCAGAAACTGGGCCGCCGAGGAATGGTGGGCGACGTGGAATCCGGCGGCCTCCAGCAGGCGGACCAGCGGGCCACCCAGAGAGTCTTCACCACCGACGATGTGAGCGAGATGTGCAGTTGTCATGTTTTTCTTCCTTGACCGATACGGACGCATCGAACGGGTCTAATGGGCTTCACCGCTCCCTCGTCAGGCAGACTGCTTTCCTGGGACAAGGACATGCGGGAAGAAAAACGCAGTTTTACCGGGATGTCGAAAATAGTCGACGCTGGCTGAAATTCAGGCCAGTGAGTTCAAATTTATTCGAATATTTCCTCGTTATTTTTCGAGATGCCGCTGCGGTGCAGCGTGCAGCGGCCTCTTCGCAGACGTGTGGGGAGGTGTTCCTGCCGTGGCTGGCTTCAACTTGCGGGGACGGGTGCCGTGTCGGTCCGGCTCACTGTCTGCCCGTATACCTGTGCTCGTCCGTGTGCCTTGGCCTGATACAGGTTCTGGTCGGCCAGGGCGATGAGCGAGGCGGGGCTGCTGCTGTGGCCTGGCGCATCCACCGAGGCCACCCCGATGCTCAAGCTGACGTATTGACCGACCTCCGACCTGGCATGGGGCAGATGCAGCCGGGCCACGGCGTCGCAGACGTCGCGTGCCAGCTTCATGGCCTGATCGAGACCGGCCATGGGCAGGATGCAGGCGAACTCCTCGCCGCCATAGCGTGCCACGCAATCGTAGCTGCGGTGGAAGTTGCTGCGGATGGCGTGCGCCACTTCGGCCAGGCATTGGTCGCCAGCCTGATGACCGTAGTGGTCGTTGTATTTCTTGAAGTAATCGATGTCGATCATCAAGAGTGACATGGCTTGGCCGGAGCGCTTGCACAGCTCCCATTTCTCGGCCAGCTCGCTGTCGAACTTGCGACGGTTGAACAGGCCCGTGAGCGAATCGGTGACGGCAATGTTGCGATAGAAATCCGATTGCAGCTTCAGGGTCAGGTGCGTCAGTACGCGTGCCTTGAGCACGGTGCCGTTGATGGGCTTGCTGATGAAGTCCACGCCGCCGGCATCGAAGCCCTTGACCTCGTCTTCCTCGCTTTTCAGGCCGGTCAGGAAGATCACGGGGATGCCCAGCGTGACGGTGTTCTGCTTGAGCCGTTCGCAGGTCTCATAGCCGTTCAGTCCTGGCATGTTCACGTCCATCAGGATCAGGTCCGGTATGACCTTCTCGCTCAGCTCGATGGCCTGCACACCGCTGGTAGCCATGAAGATCTCGTAATCGCCTTTGAGCAGGGCATTGGCCAGGCGGATGTTGATGGGCTGGTCGTCGCACAGTAGTACGCGCGGGCGGCTGCCGCGCAGGGACGAGAGTTCTTCGAGGATGCGTTTCAAGTGGATTCTCCGAAGTGATGATCGAGATGGGCCAGGGCCGCCGGGAAATCGAGTTTCTCGATCAGTTCCCACAACTGCTGGTAGTAGGGTTGTCGCATCAGCCCATGGCGCTTGCCGATGGCTTCGGCCAGATCCAGCGCTTCAAGGTTGCTCGACGCTAACAAGGCGTGCAGCTGCTGCCTGTCAGGAAAATCGGTCGCCTTTGTCGAGGCCGGCAGCTCTTCTGCATCGGCCAGCGGCAGCCCCGCCGGCGATGGATCGCGCACCCCTTGCAGTGCCTGTACGGCCAGTTGCTGCAGGACTACGCCGGCATCGCGCCGCACTGCGCCCTGTTGTTCATGCCAGCCCGCTGCACGGGCAGTGAAAAGGGCATCGGGCGACTCTTCCCGTGCAGCGCGACATGCGTTCTCGATGTCGGCGAAATACGCGGCCAGGCCGCTGGCGCCGATGGTGGCGCACAGGCCCTTGAGGGCATGACTGCTCTGGCCGATGTCTACTGCCGAGACCTGCGTCAGCGCCGCCTCATATTGCGTGAACAGCCGCTCCAGTTCCGCTCCGGCAGCATCCAGCGTGGTACGGTAGACGTCGCTGGCCTGACGGAAGCGCCGCATCACGTCGGCGTGCTGCTCGACCTGCTGGCGGTCGGCGGGCAGGGAGACGGCGCTGGTCTCGGTCGGTGCGCGTTCTTGCGGGGCGGCGGGGCGATCGTGCTGCAGGTGCGACAGCAGGGTAGGGACCAGTGTACTGACGTCGATGGGTTTGGCAATGTGGCCGGCCATGCCGGCATCGATGCAGCGGCGGCGATCTTCCGGCGAGGCATTGGCGGTCATGGCCAGGATGGGGATATGGCGCAGGTCCTGCTGGCGACGGATGCGCCGGGTGGCTTCGATGCCGTCGATACCGGGCATCTGCAGATCCATCAGAATCAGGTCGAAATGGCGCTCGGGATCGCTGGCCAGGGCTACGCCGGTGCTGCCGTTGTCGGCGCTGGTGATGTGCGCGCCGCATAGCGACAGCAGACCGCTGGCGACCTGACGGTTGACGGCATTGTCTTCCACCAGCAGGATGTGCACGCCTTCCAGTTCGCGTGCGCCCTCGCGCACGGCTGGAGAATCGGCATGCGGGCTGGCCTGGTCCGCGCGCGCCTGCGATAGCGGCGTGGCATCTTCGATCTGCATCGGCAGGTCGAACCAGAAGCGGCTGCCGCGTCCCGGTTCGCTGCTCACCTGCAACTGTCCGCCCATGAGCTGCACCAGATGGCGGCTGATGGCCAGACCCAGGCCGGTGCCCCCATAGCGGCGGGTGGTGGAGGCCTCGGCCTGGGTGAAGGCATCGAAGATGTCCTGCAGGCGTTCCGGGGCGATGCCGATGCCGGTGTCGCACACTTCTACCCGCAATATCAGCTGCTGCGCGTTGCTGCCCGGCAGGCGCGTCAGCTGTACGTCGACTCGTCCCAGATGGGTGAACTTGAGCGCATTGCTGATCAGGTTGACCAGCACCTGCTGCAGGCGGTAGACATCGCCCACCACGCGTTGCGGCAGCTCGCCGTCCAGTGCGATGTGCAGACTCACGCCTTCCTGGGGCGGGCTGCCCGCCAGGATCGCGGCGAGATCGTGATGCAGTTTTTCCAGCGAGAAGGCCTGCAGTTCCAGCAGTACCTGGCGGGCATCCATCTTGGAAAAATCCAGCAGGTCATTGAGCAGATTGAGCAGCGACCGTGCCGAGATTTCGGCCTTGTTCAGGTAGTCGCGCTGGGCCGGTTGCGGCTGTGTCCGTTGCAGCAGCTGGATCATGCCCAGCACGCCGTTCATGGGGGTGCGGATTTCATGACTGACGCTGGCCAGGAACAGGCTCTTGGCCGAACTGGCCTGCTCGGCCTTCAGACGCGCCTCGACCAGGTTGTTTTCGAACTCGATGCGCTGGGTGATGTCCAGGTTGATGCCGATCACCCGTACCGGCGCGCCCATGCCGTTGCGGTCCACGTGCGCCCGAGCCTGCACGAAGCGGATGCTGCCGTCCTCGCGCTGCACCCGAAACACCGGTTCGAATTCTCCGGTACCGGCCAGCGCCGCCTGCAGGGCTGCTTCCACATAGCCGACATCGTCGGGATGCACGCGACGGCGCCAGCCGTCATAGGTGGTGACGTGGCCGCTGCGACCATCGCCGATACCGTAGATCTCGGCGATCTGGCGGTTGAATTCCAGCGTATCACTGTGGCGGTCCCACACCCACACGCCCAGCTTGGCCACTTCCGCAGCCAGCATCAACTGGTCGCGCGCGGCCGCCAGTTCGGCTTCCTGCTGGCGTTGCAGGCTCATGTCCATGGCGATGTAGAGATCGCCGATATGGCGCTGGCGGTGGTCCAGCATGGAAGTCTGCTGACGCGTGACGGGCAGAGTCACGCCATCCTTGCGACGATAGCGCAAGTCGCTCACGGCCTTCTCTTGCGCCGTTGCCCGGGCGCCGATGGCCGGACTGTTGAGACGGCCCGAGAAGGCTTCTTCCTTCATCTGACCGATCACTTCCTCGGCCGGATAGCCCAGCATGCGTTCAGCGCCGCGATTGAAGAGAGTGATCACGCCATCCGGTGCGGTGGCGATGATGGCCACACCGGTGGCCGAGCTGAGCACGTTGTTGAGCAGGGCATTGGCCTGCTGTACCTGGTCCAGCAGGGACTGGTTCTGGGCCAGTGCATCGCTGAGCTGGTTGCGGTTGTGGGTGATCTCGGTCACATCATGGGCCACGACGTAGAAGCCGATTACATCCCCGGCTTCGGTGATGTCGGGGATGTAGGTGGTCAGGACGTGCTTGTAGCCGTTGACGGCATGGGTGAAGGTGCGCTCGAAGATCTGTTTTTCGCCGGCCAGCACGGCATCGATGTAGGGCAGGGCACTTTCGTAGAGCTCCGTTCCTACCAGGTCCAGCATGTACATGCCGGTGATTTCACCATGTGCCCGTCCGAACACTCGCTCGTAGGAGGCGTTGGCGAAACGGTTGATGAGATGCTTGTCCCAGTAGCCGACCAGCGAGGGCATCACGTTGAGCACGGTCTGCAGCATGGTCTTGGCCTGGTGCAGCGCATGGGTACGCTGCTGCACAGTCAGTTCCAGTTCTTCGTTGATGCGGTGCAGCTGGCGTTCGATGCGTTTCTCGCGCGTGATGTCGCGCAGCATGAAGGCCTTGCCGATCTGTTGCCCGGCACGGTCGCGCAGCGGGAACATCAGCGCCGAGGCATAGCGCAACGCCTCCCCGTGCAAGCTGACCACGTGAGGCTCCTCCTGCTGACCGGGGGCGGGACTGAAACCTGTCCCCGGCTGCCGGGTGTTGCTGCGCTGGTCCAGTTCGCGCAGCGTTGCCTGCGCGGACAGGGCCGTGCCCAGTGCCCGATCTTCCGAAAGGCCCAGGGTATCGGTGGCACCCCGGTTCCAGGAGGTGATCAGTCCATGGGCATCGGTAGTGACGATGGCGTCGGGCGAACTGTCCACCACGGCGGCCAGCAGTGCGCGCGCTTCCTGCAATTTGCCTTCGCGGGTGGAAAAGATCTGGTAGGCCAGCGCGATGGCCAGGATCAGCATGGTCAGCGTGCAGCAGGAGAGCAACATGGCGCGGTCGCTGATGAACTGGTGCGCCTGCGCGTATTCCGGGGCGGCGCGGATCACCAGTTTCCAGGCGCGGCCATAGAGCGGCAGGGCGGTATCGAGGGTGACGGCGCCATCGATCTGGTCGAATCCGCCGCTGCGGAACAGTTCGACCGCAGGTGCGTCGCTGGCCACGTCCTCCACCCGGATTTGCAGCGAATGGACGTTCCAGCGCCGGCTCAGTTCGGACAGGATGTCGTGTACCGACAGCGGTGCGTAGGCCCAGCCGATGATTTTTTCCCGACGCTGCTCCATGGTCGGCGGAGTGACCGAGCCGGCATAGATGGGCAGCAGGAAAAGATAGGCATTGGCGGCAGTGCCTTGCTTCTGTACCAGGCTGATCGGCGTGGTCAGTTCGGCGCGGCCGGTCAGCATGGCGTGGTCGGCGGCCGAGCGGCGTTCGGGCGAGGAGGCGATGTCCAGACCCAGGGCTTGCCGATTGGGAACGATGGGCTCGATGTATTCGATGACGTAGCGTTCACCGGGATTGTGGGTGAGCTCGGTGATGCTGGAAAACAGCATCTGCTCCTGGCGTACCTTCTTCTCATAAGCCGGCAGCGCGGCCAGCGGCACATGACGGATGAAGCCGAAGCCGCCCGCCCAGGGGAACTCCTGGGCCAGATCGCGGCTGTCCATGTAGCGCAACAGTTTCTCGCGGCTCAGTTCATCCGCGCCGATGGCCAGGATGGCGCCACGGGTACCGCGCAGGCCGTGTTCGTAGCGGCGCAACAGGGATTCGATGTCGTCGCGGATCCAGCGGCTGTCCAGTGCCAGACTGGCCTGTACTTCCTTCTGGTTGAGTTGCGACAGGCCGGCCACGCCCGCCAGCAGCAGGCTGAAGGCGACGAGCAGGAACAGGCAGGTATTTCTCGTGATTCTGGTCATGATCAATATTGTTATGGTGGAACAGCCTCGCGTCCCCCAACGCGAACGGGCGCCCAGCGCCCTGTCCTGCCGATTGCATCAGTCCCGGGTCGGGCTGGCAATCAGGAAATTCCCGGGTCAGCCGGCGCAGGGCGGGCTGACCCCAACACCTATTTGCCTCACTGCAACAGGATGCGCGCCTTCAGCGGCATCTCGTCGATCTGCTCGAAGCGCCGCAGACGCGCCAGGATGGCTTCGTCCAGTACGTGCTCCTTGTTGAGCAGCAGGACGCCGGAGCGGGTGCGCAGGTCCTCGGCCAGCTTCATGCCCACGCGCAGGTCTTGCGGCGCCAGCAGGCGGGTCTGCTGTTCGAGGGCCAGGCGTTGTTCTTCCATCATGGCGATGAAGGTCTCGACCACCAGCGGGTCGTAGCGATGGCCGGCGTGGGCGCGCAGCATGGTCAGGGCCTTCTCCGGGCTGACGTTGTGGCTGGTGATGCCGCCATTGCACAGACCCTCGAAGTCGCGCACCACCGCCAGGATGCGCGAGCCCAGCGGGATGGCGTCGCCCGAGAGGCTTTCCGGTACGCCACGGCCATCGTAGCGTTCGTGCTGATGGCGGATGATCTCGCCGCTCTCGGCCAGGGTCGGGATGGGGGTGAGCAGCATCTGGCCCTTGACCGGATGCCAGAGGAAACGCTGCAACTCGTCGCTGCTCATCTTTTCGATGGGCTTTCTTACCAGCTCATCGGAGAGGTCCAGCTTGCCGATGCCGTGCAGCATGCCGGCCATCATGGTGTGCCTGGCATGCAGGCTGGTCATGCCCATGCGCATGGCCAGCTGTTCGCACCAGCGGGCGATGCGCGCCGACTGGCCATTGGCCAGTCCGGCGCGCAGTTCGCTGATGTCGGAGAAGACGTGCAGCATGCTGAGGAAGGCTTTCTGTTCTTCCTCCTGGGCACTCTCCAGGAACAGCACGGTCTGGCGCAGTTCCTCGGTGCGGGCCTGGACCTGGCGTTCCAGCTGGCGGGTGAAATCGGCCAGTTGCAGATTCTGTTCGCGCACCTTGCGTTCCAGTGCCATTTTCTGCTTGCGCAGTTGCTGTTCTTCCAGCGCATGGGCGACCGTCATGAGCAGTTCGCGGTCTTCCCAGGGCTTGGAGAGGTAGTGGTGGATGCCGCCATCATTGATGGCCGAAATGGTGCTGCCGATCTCGGAATAGCCGGTCAGCAGGATGCGCATGGTGGCCGGCCACTGTTGCTTGACCTGGGCCAGGAACTGGGCACCATTCATGCCCGGCATGCGCATGTCGGAGATCACCAGATCAACTTCGGCGCTGGCCAGGATGTCCAGTCCGGCCTCGGCACTGGTGGCCGTCAACAGGCGATAGCCCAAGGGCCGGAAGCTGCGTTTGAGGGCCGACAGGATGCTCTGTTCATCGTCCACCAGCAGTACGCAGGGTGGTGGCAGGGCGAACGGATCGGCTTGTTGCAGGGTCTGGAGTTCCTGGCTGTGGATGGCGGTCATGATGCTTCTCCTGGTTCGTCCGTGGCCTTGCTGGCCGGCTGGGCGCTGGCGGGATCGATGGGCAATTCGATCCGGAAGGTGGTGCCTTGGCCCGGTTCACTGCTGACATGAATATCGCCGCCGTGCTTCTTGATGATGCCGTAGGACAGCGACAAACCAAGCCCGGTCCCGCTGCCGACCGGCTTGGTGGTGAAGAAAGGTTCGAAGATGCGGTTGATGTGTTCAGGCGCGATGCCGTGGCCGGTATCGCTGATGCTGACGATGGCGCGCTCGCCACGGCGTTCGGTGCGGATGGTCACGCTGCCACGTTCGGTGATGGCCTGAGCTGCATTGACCAGCAGGTTCATGAAGACCTGGTTCAGTTCCGAAGCCAGGCACTTGACCATGGGCAGTTCGCCGTATTGCTTGATGATGGTGACCTTGTACTTCAGTTCGTTGTTGGCGATGTTGAGGGTGCTGTCCAGGCCGTGATGCAGGTCGGCCATCTGCCAGTTGCTTTCGCCGGTGCGCGAGAAGTCCTTGAGCGACTGCACGATGTTCTTGACCCGCTGCAGGCCCTCGTTGGATTCGGCCAGCAGTTCGGTGACGTCTTCGCTGAGGAATTGCAGGTCGGCGCGTGCCTCGTAGGCCTGCAGTTCGGATTGCGCCACGCTGGTGGGCAGCGTGCCGCCGGCGACGCACTGGTAGAGTTTGATGCCCTCCAGCAGCGTGGCTACGTAGTTGCCCAGGGTATTGAGATTGGCGTTGACGAAGCCGATCGGGTTGTTGATCTCGTGCGCCACACCGGCGGCAAGCTGGCCGATGGAGGCCAGCTTCTCCGACTGCATCAGCTGGGCCTGGGCCATCCTGAGTTGCTCGATCAGGGCACGCTGTTCTTCGGCCTGGCGTTGCAGGGTGTCTTCGAGCTGCTTGCGGCCGGTGATGTCGGTCATCAGTCCGATCACTTCCAGGGGAGTGCCTTCGGCATCCCGGATCAGGCGCAGCGTATCGTGCATCCACAGGTAGCTGCCATCGCTGGTGCGGAAACGGTATTCATAGATCTTCTGGTCTTCCACGAAGAGCATGGCCAGGCTGGAGAAGATCGCGGCGGTGTCATCGGGGTGGATGTGGTTGAACCAGAAGTTGGGATCGTCCAGCATTTCCTCCGGATCGTAGCCCAGCAGGCGTGTGGCGTTTTCGCTGACGAAGGTGAGCTGGAAGTCGCCCGAGGGTACGCTGCTGTAGATGATGGCCGGGGTGTTGCCGATGATGTGGCGATACCGTGCATTGGCCTTGACCAGGGCGCGGGTGTCGGGCGCGTCATCGGTATGGGTACGCGGGCTGGCGCACTCTTCGGCCATCAATGCTTCGCTGTGTCCCATGTTCGCCTCCTCAGCGATGGCTCCCCGGTCAAGGGCGGGAGCCGTGCCCCGCTGGTCAGGCCGCGCGCAGCAGCGCCACGCGCTTGGCCTCTGGTGAGCGCATCGGGATAGACTGGGCCGGCATGCCTTCCAGGTTGAATACGCTGATGGCCTGGATCATTTGCCGGGTCGATTCTTCCAGGCTACCGGCTGCGGCGGCGGCCTCTTCCACCAGCGCCGCATTGCGCTGGGTCACTTCATCCATCAGCACCACGGCTTCGTTGACCTGGTGGATGCCGGTCTGCTGTTCCCCCGAGGCGGCGGTGATCTCGGCCACGGCGGTGGCCGCTTGCGTGACCGAGCGCATGATGCCGCCCATGGTGTCGCGGATCTCGCCGGCCAGTTTCACGCCCGAGCCGACCCGCTGCGAAGATGCCTCGATGAGCAGCTTGATCTCCTTGGTGGCCTGGGTCGAACGTTGCGCCAGGTTGCGTACCTCGCCGGCCACCACTGCGAAACCGCGTCCCTGCTCACCGGCGCGGGCGGCTTCCACGGCGGCGTTCAAGGCCAGGATGTTGGTCTGGAAAGCGATGCCGTCGATCAGTCCGGTGATCTGCTTGATTTGCTCGGCGCTCTTGTGGATCGCATCCATGGTGTCATTGATGTGGTTGATGGAAGCTTCGCCACTGCGCGTGGTGGCCAGCGCTTGCTCTACCAGGTGGTTGGCCTGGCGCGCGTTCTCGCTGTTCTGGGTCACGGTGGAGGCCAGCTCTTCCATGCTGGCGGCGGTTTCTTCCAGGCTGCTGGCCTGGGATTCAGTACGGGCCGACAAGTCCATGTTGCCGCGTGCGATCTCCCCGGTGGCCTGGGCAATGTGCAGGCCGCTGCGGCGCACGTCACCGACCGAGGCCACCAGGTTGACGCGCATCTGTTCCATGGCTTGCAGCAGCGCGCCCATTTCATCGCGGCGCGCCTGGAGATCGGTGACCGACAGATCGCCGCCAGCCACCCGGCGCGCTTGCACCACCGCCCGACGCAAGGGAGTGAAGATACGTTTGGCCAGCGTCATGCGCAGCAAGGCCAGGCTGGTCAGGGCAATGCCGGTGGTCACCAGTGTCGGGAGGCTGCTGGCGTGGCTGCTGCACTGGCTGTTCAGGAAAGCCAGCGCGCCTGCACTCGCGGCGACCGTGGCCAGGCCGAGGTCCAGCCGGGCCTTCAGCGAAACCTGCGACACCTGGCGCAGCTTGCCGCGCAGACCGGTGGGTACGACTTCGCCGCGATGGACCGCGATGCGGGTGCTTTCCTTCTTCAGCTCCTGGTAGGCCTGGTCGGCGGCGGCGATCTCGGTGCGGCTGGGCTTGGTGCGCACCGACATGTAGCCGGTGCACACGCCGCGTTCCCAGATCGGCGTGACATTGGCCTTGACCCAGTAGAAGTCACCGTTCTTGCAGCGGTTCTTGACCAGCCCGGTCCAGGGCAGGCCCGCCTTGAGGGTGCTCCACAGGTCGGCAAAGGCCAGCTCCGGCATGTCCGGATGGCGCACGATGTTCTGCGGGGCGCCAATCAGCTCTTCTTCCGTAAAGCCACTGATGTCGATGAAGGTCGGGTTGACATAGGTGATGCGGCCCTTGATATCGGTCTTGGAGACGATGGAGGCGTGGGCGTCGATCTCGCGCTCTTGTTGAGTGACGGGTAGGTTGAGGCGCATGATCGGTTCCTGAAAAATTGATTGATGGAATCATTAAAGCACAAATTCATTGAAATCGCTAAAAAATCGGTTCTCTACGGGAATATATAATGAATTTGTTGCGAGCCTCCAACTAAGTTGTCATTGCGAAAAGTCTTGAGGGGATGCTGAAGTGTTTTTATAAGTCGTTGATTTATAAGTGTTAAATTCACTTTTTGTGATACTGCCAATAGACCGCTTCCAGCCGTTGCAAAAACGCTTCACCATTTTATAAAATGATTAAATTGATTTAATTGTTTGTTCGGGGTCTAATGATGAGCATGGACATGGAATAGTCGATTCGGACGGGCCGTCGCCAAGGCGCGGCGCAAGGGGGAAGACGTGAGCAACAAGAACAAGGTGGTGCTGCTGACCATCATCGCCACCGTCGTGGCCGCGACGGTGCCGGTGATCGGCATGCTGTGGCTGTCGCGCCAGGCGGTGATCCAGTCCGAGCATGAGCGCCTGACGCGCTACGCCGAGACCGTCGTGGAGCGCGCCGAAGCCACCTTCCAGAACGCCCAGCGCTCCCTGAAATCGCTCTCGCCGCTGCTGCTCTTTCCCTGTTCGGATGAACACATTGCCCAGATGCGGCTCATTGCCGTCCATTCCGGCGCCATCGAGGAAATGGGTTATTACGAATACGGCCAGCTCAAGTGCACTTCCTGGGACCGGCGCGGTCAGGCGCTGCGGCGGGGCCAGCCTGAGCCGCAGTTCACGACCCGTGACGGCATCGGTGTGGCGCTGGAACAGCCGTCCTTTGTCACCGACGGCCCCAGCATGATGGCCATTCAGTACGGAGCCCATGTGGCCCTAGTGCAGCGTGAACGCTTCGTCGATGTGGTCCTGGAAGATGGCGTGCATGTGGTGCTGGCGCGCAACGGATTCGGGCTGGTGGCGCAGTACGGCGTGCCGTTGTCGGCGGGCATGGCAGGGCGGGCGCTGGGTGGTCTGGGTACCCAGGATTTCGACGGGTTCTTTGTCTCCACCGTCAGTGGCGACGGCTGGACCGCTGCGGCCATCATCGATGGACAGCAGGTACTGGCGGCCATGACGGGAGAGCAGCAGTGGTTCCTGCCCGCTGGCGTGCTGCTGGGGCTGGTCCTGGTGCTGCTGGTGCTGCGCGTGTCGCAGGCGCGCCTGTCGCCGCTGGCGGAACTGCAACTGGCCGTGCGCAAGCGTGAATTCATCGTTTTCTACCAGCCCATCATCGAGCTGGCCACCGGGCGCTGCGTTGGCGCCGAAGCACTGATTCGCTGGCGTCGCCCGGACGGCAGCATCGTGCGGCCTGACTTGTTCGTGCCGCTGGCCGAGGAGAGCGGTCTGATCCTGCCCATGACCGACCAGGTCATCGCGGCTGTGCTGGCCGAGCTGGGCGATACCCTGCGCGCCGACCGCGCCCTGCACGTGGCCGTCAATGTCGCCGCCCAGGATATCAAGACCGGTCGCATCATCGATGTGGTCAGCCAGATGCTGGCCGGTACCGATATCCGTACCGAACAGTTGTGGATGGAAGCCACCGAACGCGGCTGCATGGATATCGCCTCGGCCCGGGTGACGCTGGCGCGGGCGCGTGAGTTGGGGCATTCGATGGCGCTCGATGATTTCGGCACCGGCTATTCGAACCTGCAGTATTTGCAGGGCCTGCCCATGGATGCGCTCAAGATCGACAAGTCCTTCGTCAGCACCATCGGCACCGGTGCGGCCACCAGTGCGGTGATCGATCACATCATCGCCATGGCCAAGAGCCTGCATCTCTACATCGTCGCCGAGGGCGTGGAAACCCTGGAACAGGCCGCCTACCTGAGCGAGCACGGGGTCGACTTCGCCCAGGGCTGGCTGTTTGCCCAGCCCTTGCCGGCGGCCGATTTCATTGATTTCTACCGGGCCACGCTGGCCGATTACGGCAGCGGGCCAGAGCTCATCCGCGGGCCCCAGGCTGCCACCGCCACCGCACTGAACGCCTGAGTCGCACGCCGTCGCCGGCGCAATGCTGGCTCAGTGCCGCTCCGCTACGCCGCCCTGCATGCGCAAGGCCAGTGCCAGCGCCTGGTCCATGCCCGCCATGTGCCGTACCAGCATGGCCGGGATCATGCCCATGACAATATCGGCCAGCGGCGCGTTGCCGTCCTCCAAATAGGGCCGCAGACGGTGCAGCAGCGCCAGCAGCTCGGCGTGGTCGCGGCGATGGGCGCGGATCTCGCTGTAGCCGATGGCGTCCATCATCTTTTCTTCTTCCCGGAATCCCTGTTCGATCTGCGCCACCAGTGCGCCATAGGCTGCGGCGAACTGCGTGGGCGGTACCACCGCCAGGGCGGCCACGCTCTCCAGCACTTCGCGATGTTCGGCATCCATCTCGGCCAGCAGGGCCGGGATGCGTTGCGCCAGCGGCGGGTTGTCGCCGCTCGGGGCGAGGGATACGACACGATCGGCAGAGGGAACCATGACCAGCCTCCTGAGGCAGGGCGCGACCGCACGCGGGTCGCAACGCAGACATCCACGGCAGCGGCAGACGCACGACCTGCCACAGGGATGTTCATGTCCGATTCTAGAAGTCTGGTCTCGAAATAATTTGAGATAGCTCAAGCCGATCAGGATTGGTCGGGAGTTCGGGTTGGCTCGGCGCGCACGGCCACGTGCGCCCGCGATATCCATGAAAAAGCCCCACGGCACCGTCAGGGGTGGCGTGGGGCGGGTCTTGCCGGCCGACCGGGCGTCGGCCGTGCGCTTGTAAAAAGCGCCGTTCCTGGCTCTGCAGTAGGTGCCGTCAGGGGGGCAGCACCTTGCGCAGCATTGCTGCCAGTTCAGGCGGGGAAAACTTGGCGACGTAACCATTGGCGCCCACCGAACGCACATGGTCTTCGTTGGCGGCACCGGTCAGTGAAGAATGGATTACCACCGGCAGTTGTTTGTAGAGGTCCGAAGCCTTGATCTTGCGGGTCAGGGTGAAGCCATCCATCTCCGGCATCTCGAGGTCGGTCAGCACCATGGCGACCTTGTCGGTGAGCGGCTTGCCTTCCTGTTCGGCTTGGCGGGCCAGCTCCTGGAGTTTCTTCCAGGCTTGCACGCCGTCGGTGGTCATCACGTAGGGCAGCTTGAGATCGGTCAGGCACTGCTCGATGAGGGCGCGTGCCATGCGCGAATCGTCAGCGGCCAGCACGACCGAGCCCGGCTTGATCTTCAGTTCATTGCTGCCGGCCGGGACCGGCTCGATCTGTTCCTTGACCGGCGAGATCATGTTGAGGATCTGCTCCACGTCCAGCACCTGCACCAGGCGACCGCCATCCTGGGCCGAGTCGAGGCGGGCGATGCTGGTGACCACGCTGCCGGAAGCATGGGAGTCAGCCGGCAGGACCTGGCTCCAGTCCAGGCGCACGATTTCCTCTACCGATTCCACCGCGAAGGCCTGGGTATGGCGGGCGAACTCGGTGATGAGCAGGATGTTGAAGCCATGGCCCGGCTTGCATCCGGCCACCGCCGGCAGGTCCACCACCGACATCACCTGGCCGCGGATGTTGACCATGCCCAGCATCGGGGAGCGCATGCCGGCCGCAGCGGTGATGTCCATCATGGGCACGATCTCGCGGATCTTGAAGACATTGATGCCATACAGCTCGCCCGGCCTGTCGGTGCTGCCGTCCGGGGTGCCGAGGCGGAACAGCAGCAGTTCGAACTTGTTGCTGGAGGTCAGGTTGGTACGTTCGTCGATTTCTTTTTGGAAGGCGTCCATATCGTCCTCAAGGATCAGAATTGTTCCCAGTCGCCGTTGTCGGCGCTGTCATGCTGGCTCCTGGCCGGGGCGCCCGGACGGGCGGCAGGCGCAGGCTGGGCGATGTTCCTGGCGCGTGGCGCAGCCACTGCCGGACGTGCCGGGGTAATGTCGCGCGGGGCGCTGGCCGCCTTGACAGGCCGGGCAGGGGCCGCTTGTGCCGACATCACCACGTGGCTGGTATCGAGGCGGAACACGCCGACCGTCTGGCTCAGGCGTGCCGCCTGTTCCTGCAAGGCCTTGGCGGCCGCGGCAGCCTGTTCGACCAGGGCAGCGTTCTGCTGGGTATTTTCATCCATCTGCGTGACGGCATTGTTGATCTGTTCGATACCCTGGCTCTGCTCGGCGCCGGCAGCGGTGATCTCGGCGACGATGTCGGAGACGCGCTTGACGCTGGCCACCACCTCGTCCATGGTCTGGCCGGCTTCGCCGACCAGCTTGGTGCCGGTGTCGACCTTGGCCACCGAGTCGTCGATGAGCGCCTTGATTTCATGGGCCGCCGATGCGCTGCGCTGGGCCAGCGAACGCACTTCCGAGGCCACCACCGCGAAACCGCGTCCCTGTTCCCCGGCACGGGCCGCTTCCACGGCCGCATTCAGGGCCAGGATGTTGGTCTGGAAGGCAATGCCGTCGATGACCGCGATGATGTCCACGATTTTGCGCGACGATTCATTGATGGCATCCATGGTATGAACAACCTTGCCCACTACCTGGCCTCCAGCCTGGGCCACCTCGGAGGCCGAGACCGCCAGTTGGTTGGCCTGGCGGGCATTGTCGGAGTTCTGGCGCACGGTGGAGGTCAGTTCTTCCATGGCCGAGGCGGTTTCTTCCAGGGCGCCGGCCTGCTGTTCGGTACGGGAGGACAGGTCCATGTTGCCGGTAGCGATTTCGGCCGAAGCGGTGCTGATGGTGTCGGTGCCCACGCGCACTTCCTGGACGATCTTGAGCAGGTTGTCATTCATCTGCTTGAGCGCAGCCGTCAACTGGGCGGTTTCGTCGCGACCGGTGTTCTCCGGGATATGGGCGGTCAGGTCGCCTTCAGCCACCTGGCGGGCAATGGCTACGGCATTGACCAGGGGACGGGATACCAGGCGGGCAACCCACCACGACAGCAGCATGGCCAGCGCGATGCAGCTGGTGATCAGTCCGATGATGGCCAGCCGTGCACGCTCGTAGACCTGGCGCGCCTGCACCTCGGAGGCGGCTGCGCCCTTGATGTTGACCGAGGTCAGTTCATTGATCTGGTCCTGCAGCTTGCGGTAGACCGGGGTGGAGCTGGTATTGAGAACATCGTGACCAGCCGGCTTCTGGCCTTGCTCGAAGAGCTTCGTCATGCGCACATGGGCATCCTGGTAGGCCGCGATATTGCGTTGCAGATCCGGATAAATTTCCTTTTCGCGCGGTTCCGATACCAGCGTGCCGTAGTGCGTCATTTCCTTGGCAAGGATGTCCATCTGCTTCTCGGCGCGCTCGCGGGAAGCCTGTTCTTCCTTCTTGTCATCGGTCAGCAACTGCTGCATGTCGAAGCTGCGCGAGCGGGCCAGCGCCAGGCTGATACGGGACAAGCTATTGATGCTGGGAAGCCAGTTGGCAGACACATCGTTGGCCGCCTTGTTCACCTCGGCCAGTTGCGCAACCGAGAAGCCCCCGAGCGCGACAATGAACAGCAGCACAACCAGGAAGGCTGCATTGAGCTTGCTGGCAATTTTGAGATCGTAGAACCATTTCATGATGACGACTCCTGATGTGGGCGCGATATAGGAATAAAGGGGTGCGCTCAGGAACCATCATAAGTGGCTTCAGCAAATAAATCAAATAAATCGATTTAATCAGTTGTTTTATTTTCTTAGGGAATTTCCTGAATTCAACTCGGGTTTGCTGCATTCATGTCTTGTGCAGCCATTTTTCCACGGTATTCATCAAGCCGACCTGGGTGAAGGGTTTGCTCAGGTAGTCGTCCATGCCGGCATCCAGGCAGCGCTGGCGGTCGCCCTCGATGGCACTGGCGGTCAGCGCCACGATGGGGGTGCGCGGACGTCCCTGGGCCTGTTCGTAGGCGCGGATCTCGGCGGTGGCCTGGTAACCGTCCATGATGGGCATCATGCAGTCCATGAGCACCAGGTCATAGCTGCCGTTGCGCACTGCCTCCAAGGCCAGCTGGCCGTTTTCGACTTCCTGCAGGATGCAGCCGCGCCGCGCCAGCAGGATGCGCAGCAGTTGCCGGTTGATCTCGGTATCCTCGGCCACCAGGATGCGGGCGCCCGTGAGTGCGGAGGATGTAGCCGCGCCCGGGGTGGGCGGTGCGCTTTGCGCCGCCAGCGCGGGCGCCGCTGCGACCGCACTGGCGGCGGGCTGGCGGGCCGGTGGCACCTGGACCTGCTCGGTGCTGACGGTGCCAGCCGGTGCCACGCCCTCCGGGCAGAGGATATCGAAACTGAACTTGGTGGATTGTCCCGGCACGCTCTGGCAGGCGATCTTGCCGCCCATCAGTTCCACCAGGTTCTTGCTGATGGCCAGACCCAGCCCGGTACCACCGAAGCGGCGTGAAATCGAGGAATCGGCCTGGGTGAAGGGCTGGAACAACTGGGCCAGGGACTCGGGAGAAATGCCGATGCCGCTGTCGGCAATGGCAAAGAAGAGTCGCCAGCGTTGCGGGCTGGTTTCTTCACGGTGGGCCGACATGCTCAGCCGCACGTAGCCGGCCTGGGTGAACTTGATGGCATTGCTCAGCAGGTTGCCCAGCACCTGCTTCAGGCGCGAGGGGTCCCCGACCAGGCAGAGCGCCTCGTCACAATCGATGCGCACGTCCAGTTGCACGTCCTTGTTGTGGATCGAGGGCCGGTACAGCTCGGCCAGCTCGCGCACCAGCCGCGCCGGATGAAAGGCCACGCCTTCCAGGTCGAGCTTGCCCGATTCGATCTTGGAAAAATCCAGGATGTCGTTGATGATGCGCACCAATCCGCCGGTGGCATTGTGGATGCTGTCGGCATAGTGTCGCTGCTTGTTTGACAGCCCCGACTCCATCAGCAATTCGGACAAGCCCAGGATGCCATTCATGGGGGTGCGGATTTCATGGCTGACCATGGCCAGGAAGCGCGACTTGGCTTCATTGGCATGGTCGGCTTCTTCCTTCAACTGCAAGGCCAGCTGGGCGTCCTGCTCACGCCGCTGCACCTGACGCAGGGCTACGCCAAAGCCGCCGATGAGGCCGATCAGGCTGATCACCGCTACCAGCATCAAGGGATACATGGATTCCAGCCATTCACCGAAATAGACCTTGTCGGTCACGCCGATCTCCAGATACATCGGCGCATTGCGCACCGGTCGGTGGATGCCCAGCCAGTGCGACTGCATGAAGTAATAGGGCTGCTTGCCGTCGCTGTCGGCCGGGCGTGACGCGTGCAGGTCGGCCAGGGGGCGGATGTCGCGCTGCGCGGAGGTGTCGTGTGCCAGGGCGGTGGTGATCAGCGGTTTCTCGTCCTGGCGCGCCAGCAGGATGGAGAAGGGCTTGTCCTTGGTGACGGCAGTGAAGAAATCTTCAAAGAACGAACACGGCAGGGCGACCACCACGATGGCCAGCATGCGTCCCTGGCGGTCATTGATGCGGCGGCTCAGATAGAAGGTCGGCACACCGGCGGCCCGTGAATTGACGGTTTCGCTCAGGAAATCCTCACGCGAGGCATTCCTGCTGTGATGAAGGAAATAGTCGCGGTCGGTCAGATCCAGCGGTGGTGGCGGGAAGGTACGCGACAGGCCGATGATGCGGCCCTGGGCATTGCTGATGCCGATGCCCGAGATGAAGGGCAGGCCGCGGATCTTCTCGCGCATGGTCTGGGAATACGCGGCACTGCTGACGTGCTCGTAGAGCTGGGCGTCGTTGCTGACGTTGGCTGCTTCGATGTCGGACTGGATGCTGTCGAGGACCAGGCGGGCCGAGGAGATGGTCTGCGAGGTGCTTTCGGCCAGTACCGTGGAGAGCGTGGCCAGGTCATTGCGCCAGTCGTTGAGGCTGGCGCGGTACAGCAGTGCGCCCGAGATGAAGACGGTGCTCGCCAGCAACCCCAGCAGCAACCCGCCCAGGGTGAGGGCGGACTTGCGGATGCGCGGCGGGGCGGGCGTGGGTGGCGTCATGGGCAGGCAGGGGCTGGCTGGCCCTCGCGGGTCAGGGCTGCGCGAGGGAGCGCGCGCAGCGCCCGATTTCGTCCAGTACCAGTGCAAAGCTGGTCTGCAGTTGCACCAGTTCTTCCGGGCGCGGTGGCTGGCCGTTGCGGGCGGCCTGCTCGGTCCGCTGCAGCAGCGCCGTGAGCACATCGGCCTGGAACATGGCGCTCATGCCCTTGAGGCTATGGCTTTCGTGTCGGCTGCGCTCGGCATTGCCGTCCAGCGCGGCCTGCTCCAGCCGGGCGAAGATGGGCGGGGCACTATCGACGAAGGTGCGCGCCAGCGCGGCCACGGTGGCGGCATCGCCGCCCACGGCCTCCAGCAGCTGGCTCGGGTCGATATGATGATAGTGGCTCAGTGACTGGCCCAATGGCACGGTATTCCCCCTCTGTCCTGATCTGGTCGCGGCCGTTTTACTTCGGCTCTTGCAGCGGCAATGTGAAGCTGAATGTCGATCCTTGGTGTTGCTCGGACTGTAACATGAGTTGGCCTCCCATGAGCGTCACCAGCCGTTGCGCTATGGTCAGGCCGAGGCCCGCGCCATCCTTGGCGCGTCGTTCGCTGTCGTCGGCCTGGGTGAACTTCTCGAAGATGGTATCGCGTTGCCCGGCGGGAATGCCGATGCCGGTGTCCTTGATGCGAATGGCCAACTCATTGTCGGCGCGGTCGACTTCGACCATGACGCGGCCGGTATCGGTGTAGCGCACGGCATTGCCGATCAGGTTTTCCAGCACGCGCAGCATCTTGCGCTGGTCGCACACGATGATCTGCGGAACCTCGTCGGTGATGCGGCATTCCAGCAGCAGGCCCTTGGCCTGGGCAGCCTGGTAATGGCGCGCCATGGCCTGGCCGACCAGTTCGCGGATATTCTCGGGCTCGCGATGGACGCTCACCCGGCGGTCTTCCAGGGCGGTGACTTCAAGGATGGCGTCAACCAGCTCCAGCAGGCGGTTGCCGCTGTCATGGATGGCCGTGGCATATTGCGCCAGGGGGGACTCGCCCAGTTCCTCGCGCAGGGCATCCGAATAGCCCAGCACGCCATTGAGCGGCGTGCGGAATTCATGCGACATGTTGGCCAGGAAGCGCGACTTGGCGTGGCTGGCCTGCATGGCATCCTGGCGGCTTCTGACCAGCGAGCCGGCCATCCAGATCAGCACTGCATTGAAGACCAGCACCGCCAGCGTGATCAGCGAGGCCAGTGTCAGGGTGCGGTTGCGCTCACGATAATAGGGGGCCAGGCGTTCTTCGATGTCGATGCCCACCGAGGCATAGAGCGGATAGTCGTTGAGCTTGCGGAAGGCATAGATGCGCTCGCGGCCATCGATGCGGCTGACCGCATCGATCACGCCATTGCCCTGCGCCAGCATGGCGGCATAGACCTTGCCGCCGTTGACCTGCTCACCCATGGCATCCATGTCGCCGGTACGGCGCACGCGCACGACGCCATCGGCACCGACCAGGGTGATGACGCCATGGTGGCCGACATCGATCTGGTGGTACAGGCTGGTGAAATACTGGGGATCGATGGACACCACGATCACACCGCCAAAGCCGCCATCGGGTCGGTTGATGCGCCGGGTCAGCTGCAGCGACCACTTGTGCGAGACGCGCCCCAGTACCGGCTTGCTGATGAAGAATTTGTCCTCCCCCCCGTGCATGTGCACCTGCACGTGCTCACGGTCCGACAGATTCAGCGGGGTGAAGGGTTTGCTGGAGAGCACCACGTCGCCCTTGGCATTGACGACGGTGAAGAGGTTGTAGACATTGCGCGCCACCAGGCCATTGGCGATCTCGGTGGCCAGGTCCAGCGACTGGCCCCGCTCGGCATAGCGGTAGCGCAGGTAGACGGCGGCCTGGTCGGCCGCTTCGATGGTGCGGTAGGCGTGTTCGAGGAACAGCCGCGAGAGCGACTGGGCGTCGCGGCGGGCATCTTGCAGGTGGTTTTCGCGGCTGGCGTCGAGCTCCTTGAGTGCCGCCAGCCACAGGCCGCAGATCAGCAGCAGGGAAAACAGGCCCAGGGCCAGGCGCAGATCGATGCGCGCGAACCGGAGGGGCAGAGGGGGGTGTTTCCGGTCATCCATGGCACTGCTGGCCTTTCTTCGTTGGTCCCTTAGCGGGTTTCGCGCTCCCTGCGGGCACAGCAGGCCCGCATGTAACCGCGCAATTCATCAAAATTGACCGGTTTGGAGAAGAACACCACCCCGGCCGGAATACCACCGCGCATGGCCATCTCTTCGGCATCCAGGCTGCTGACGATGGCGATGCTCACATCCTTGAGCTCCGGGTCATGGAGGATGGTCTTGACCACTTCGTAGCCATCCATGCCTTCCATCACGATATCGGCCAGCACCACGTCGGGTTTGCTGCGCGCGATCTCCAGCAGCGCCTTGTAACCGTTGTCGCAATACACCAGGTCCAGCGGCAGGCCCCAGGAACCGAGCGCACTGGCATACAGCTCGCGCTGCAGGCGGTTGTCCTCGATCACCAGCACCGCGGTGCGGCCGTTGCCGGCACGTGGCGCCGGGCTGGCGCGTCCGTGTTCGCCAGCCTCGCCGCCCGAGGACGAGCCGGGGGTGGACTTGTAGGCATGCACGGCCGCCAGCGGGATGCGGCGGTGGCCGCCCTTGGTCTTCCAGGCCTCGATGATGCCGGCCTCCACCAACTGCTGGACGGAGGACACCGAGATGCCCAGGATGTGCGCCGCTTCCTGCGTGGTGCATACCTCGGAACTGGTTGTCTTTGCGGTTTTCATAAATCCATTATCGGTATTTTACACAAATAAATCAAATTCATTAGATCGAATTTGAATTCGATATAATCGTTTTTCGACGAAAAGCAACACTGCTGCCCATGGGCAATGCTTTGACGACCCATTATGCAGAGAATTTCGTGAGTTCGTCAGATTTTGTGTATTTTGCCTGCTTTTACCGGCGTTGGCAGCCATTACCATGCGCCGGGAGCGCCTGTCGGTGCGGGCTCAGAGGGTATCGAGCTGGTTGCGCAGATCGGCGGCGCGTTGTTGCAGGGCCTCGATATCGGCGCTCTGCATTTTTCTTAGCTGCTGGTAGGCCATGCCCATGCGCGGGTTGTTGCCGAAGGTGGACTGGTGGCGCAGGAAGAAGTCCCAATAGAGGGCATTGAAGGGGCAGGCATTCGCGCTGGTCTTCTGCTTGGGATCGTAGGCGCAGCCCTGGCAGTAGTCGCTCATGCGGCCAATGTAGGCGGCGCTGCTCACGTACGGTTTGGTGGCGATGATGCCGCCGTCGGCCCACTGGCTCATGCCCAGGGTGTTGGGCAGCTCCACCCATTCGAAGGCATCGATATAGATGCCCAGATACCAGTGGTGCAGCTCCCGGGGATCGAGCCCGGCCAGCAGGGCGAAGTTGCCGATCACCATCAGGCGCTGGATGTGATGGGCGTGGGCCGTCTCCAGCGACTGGCCGATGGCGTGGCGCAGGCAGTTCATGCGCGTCTGTCCGCTCCAGAACCAGGCCGGCAGGGGCAGGTGATGGGCCAGGGCGTTGCGCTGGTCATAGCCGGGCATCTGCGACCAGTAGATGCCGCGCACATATTCACGCCAGCCGATGATCTGGCGAATGAATCCTTCCACTGCCGCCAGCGGCGCCCGTCCTTCGCGATAGGCTTCTTCGGCGCGGCGCACCACTTCCAGGGGATGCAGCATCTTGACGTTGAGGGCGAACGAGAGCAGCGAATGGAACAGCCGCTGCGCCTGGCTGCTCATGGCGTCTTCGTAGTCGCCGAAATGCGGCAGCACGGTGCTGATGAAGTGATCCAGATGTTGCAGGGCTTCGGTGCGGTCCAGCGGCCAGCGCAGTTGCGTGGCCTGGGCGTTGCCGAAACTGCGCACACCCTGGGCCTGCAGCATGTCCCACAGCGCAGCGTGATCGTGCGGCCGACGCCAATCCGCGGGTTCGGGCGGGTTGCCGGGCCAGCGCTTGCGGTTGTCGTGGTCGAAATTCCATTGGCCGCCTGCGGGCTTGCCATCGCCATCGAGCAAGAGCTCGAAGCGCCGTCGCATCTGTCGGTAGAAATGCTCCATCAACCACTGCTTGCGGCCGGCGAAAAGGCGCGGCAGTTCGTGGCGCGCGGTGAGAAAATGCTCGCTGTCGCACACGGCAATCTCGCCCTGATGCGTGCTCGCCCAGGCCTGACCCCACTGCTGCAGCGTCTGGTCGACCCGCCATTCGTCCGGTGCCTGCCATTGCACCTGACGGGCCTGGTAGTGGGCCGCCAGGGCATCGAGGTTATCGACCAGCGATTGCCGGTTGCAGGGATCGTCCAGCCGGATGTAGCGCACCCGATGACCGGCCTGGCGCAACTGCTCACCGAAGGCCCGCATGGCGGCGAAGATGGCCAGGATCTTTTGCGCGTGGTGTAGCACGTAGTCGGTCTCGGAGCGCACTTCCATGAGCACGTAGACCACCTCGGGATCGACCTGGTCGAACCAGGAGTGCTGTGGATTCAACTGGTCGCCCAGGAGCAGGCGCAGGGTGGATGCCGGGTGAGATGGCGCGTTGGAATTTTTAGTCATGGCGGGTAAAACGGTAGAGCGGAAGACCGATCATGCGGGATGCAGGCGACCATAGCGCCCCAGCACCAGAAAAGCCGCCAGTTTCAGCACGCAGGGCAGGGCCGCATAGACCAGCGGCAGGCTGCTGCTGGGTCCCTGGCCCGGGTGGTAACCGAGCGCCGACAACAGCGGCAGGGCGATGCCCGCCAGTGCCAGGGCCAGCTTGCCCAGCATGGTGAGGATGCCGAAGGCGCTGCCCACCGATCCAGGCTGGGTGACCACGCGCGCCAGCAGGACCGGTGGCAGCAGCAGGTCCGCACCGAGTGCCGCGCCGGTGGCCAGGCATACGGCGAGAAACGCCCAGCGCTCGCCCGGCCCCAGCAGAACCGCAGCGACGAAGCCGACGATGGACAGCAGCATGGCCTGGCGCCAGCAGGCGATGGGTCCGATGCGGCGTGCCAGGGCGCTCCAGAGCGGCAGCCCCAGCGCGGCTGCGCCGAAATAGGTCGCCAGGAAGACGCCGGCCAGTGCGCGCTCCTGCAATTGATCCTCGATGAAAAACAGCGCCAGCGTCGCCGGAACGGCAGCCGACAGGGCATTGAGCAGGTAGGGCGGCAATAGCGCGCGAAACGCCCGGTTGGCCCACAGCCCGCGCAGCGACACCGCCCAGCGCTGGCCCTGCGCCGTCATCGCTGGCGCCGGCTGGCGCAGCAGCAGCAACAGCGCACCGCCCAGTACGGCAGTGAAGAACAGGCAATACCAGGTGATGCGCTGGTCGATCAATGCCGGGTCTGCCGCCAGGATGCCGACCGGTACCACGCTGGCGACGATCACCCCGGCCACGCCCGCGCCTTCACGCCAGGCGACGGCGCGCATGCCCTGTTCCGGCAGGCGCGAGCCCCAGGACAGATAGGCGATGCTCAACATGCTGTGGGCGCCGTAGGCCAGCACCAGCATGCCGACCAGCCACACCATCGCGGCCTGGGGCGTGGCGGGGGGCTTCCAGAGGCATATGAAGGCAAATGTCAGCACCACGCCTGCGGCGGCCATCCAGCGCTTCTGCCGTTGCGCCGAGCGGTCCAGCAAGTGACCGAAAAGGGGATCTTGCAGCATGTCCAGCAGGCGCGCCGCAAACAGCACCCAGCCCAGCGGCGCCAGCGCCACGCCGACGTGGCTGGCGTAGTAGGCCGGGATCTGCACGAACAGCGGCAGTGCCGCCATGGCCAGCGGTGCGCCCAGCATGCCATAGGCGGCATTGTCGGCCCGCGAGCGCGGCGCGCAGGAGGGCTCCATCACTGCGCTCAAGGTACCTCCCCGAGCAGGCGGCGACGCAGCTTGTCGTCACGGCTGGGCTGGCCCAGCCAGATGTTGAAGAAGGAGCGCGCCAGTTCCGGATCGGCGATCTCGGCCAGCATCCGGTTGCGGTCATACAGGCGCATGCCGCGCCGGGGCAGATAGACGCCGACCAGTTCATCGCCATCGGCCACGTCCACGAAGGCGCTCTCCAGCTCGCTCTTCCAGCGCGCCAGGGTCGGGCCGGCGATGGGGGCCGGACTCATGCGTTTGATTTCATCGATGGAGGTGGAAGCCAGCTTGTCGCGGCTGATCTTGACCTGGTAATCCAGCTGCAGGGCAAAGGGCTGGTTTTCATCCAGTGGCTTTTGTGCTGCCCACAGGGTGGCATGATAGATGCGGAAACCCAGCCAGGTCATGGTGCCGCTGCCGAGCGGCTCAACCCGGGCGGGCAGGGCTTCGCGCCAGGGCTCGCTGGCATGGGCAGTGCGGCCCGGCCAAAGGGCCGCCAGCGCCAGCAGCAGCATGCAGCAGACCAGTTGCAGGCGCTGTCGGTGCGCTTGGCGCGGCAGTTCGAGGGGGGCAACGGTAGCGTCGGGCATCGGGAGTCTCCTCAACACTTTGGGTGACCAGGGGATTACCAGTATAAGATAAAAGCTACCAATTGGTATTTAATATTTACCAATTGGTATTGACGCGTTGCTCAGCGCGTCCATTTGCGCTCATAGTCCATTTCCGCGAAGTGCTGCAGGAGGAAGTCGACGAACACGCGCACCCTGGCCGGCAGGTGCTTGCGGCCCTGGTAGGCGATGTTGATGGTCAGGCGAGGCAAGTCCCATTCGTCCAGCACCGGGACCAGGCGGCCTGCCACGACGTCGTCATAGATGATGTAGTTGGGCTGGATCAGGATGCCCAGTCCCTCCAGCGCGGCGGCGCGGATGATCTGGCCGTCGTTGGATTGCATCAGGGCGCTGATGTCCAGCTGCCGTTCATGGCCGTCGCGATGGGTGAAGCGCAGCTGGTTGGGGTGGTTGGCGTGGCTGTACACCAGCAGGTCATGCGCGGCCAGCTCTTCGAGCGACCGTGGTACGCCGCGCGCGGCCAGGTAGCCGGGGGAGGCGGCCAGGATGCGGCGGGTGGCCGCCAGGCGGCGCACGGCGATGTTGGAATCCGGCTCGAACTCGCGGGTACGGATGGCCACGTCGATGCCGCTGTCGAGCAGGTCGACGTAGCGGTTGGCCGAGACCACGTCGAGGGTGATGTCCGGATAGAGCCGATGAAAGCGTGGCAGCAGCGGGCTGATGTGCTTCATGCAGAAGGACAGCGAGGAGGTCACCCGCAGCAGTCCGCCCGGTGCGACGCTGTTGGCGTTGACCAGGGCTTCGGCTTCCTTCATCTGCGTGAGTGCCGCCTTGCATTGGCGGTAGAAGCCCTCGCCGGCCTGGCTCAGGCCCAGGCGGCGCGTACTGCGTTCCACCAGACGTGCGCCCAGGCGTTCTTCCAGCGCCGCCAGGCTGCGGCTGGCGGAGGCATTGGACATGCCCAGCGCCTCGGCCGCGCGCGAGAGACTGCCCAGCTCGGCTACCTGCACGAAGAGTTCGAATTGATTCCAGCGGTCCATGGGGCGGCTTTCCTGGCGAGGTGGGCAGTCCGAAGTGGAAAACAGTTTTCCACATTCGTCATATATCTGCAGAAAAATAAGACCTATATTACCGCTCAGCGAAAAAATCAAAACCATTTTCCCCATCGCCGAGGAGACCATGCTCAATCTCAACGAAGACACCATCACCCAGGCCGTCCTGGCGCGCCATGCCGGCATGGCCGATGAACGCCTGCGGCAGATCGTGACCAGTCTGGTGCAGCATCTGCATGCCTTTGCGCGCGAAGTCAGGCTGACCGAGGAGGAGTGGTTCGCGGGCATCCGTTTCCTCACCGAGACCGGGCAACTGTGTTCGGACAAGCGCCAGGAATTCATTCTGCTCTCCGACACGCTCGGGCTGTCCACGCTGGTGATGGCACAGCAGCACCACAAGCCGGCCGGCTGCACCGAGGCGACCGTGTTCGGTCCTTTCCACGTGGAGAACTCCCCGGTTTATCCGCTGGGGGCGGATATTTCCAACGGGGCCAAGGGGCAGCCCTGCTTCGTCAGCGGCAGCGTACGCGGTCTGGATGGCCAAGCCGTTGCCAACGCCAGGATGGAAGTCTGGCAAGCCGATGAGGATGGTTTCTATGACGTGCAGTATCCGGACCTGGCGCAGTTGCAGGCGCGCGGTACGCTTCATACCGATGCGGCCGGGCGTTACCACTTCCGCAGCATCCTCGCCAATTCGTATCCGATCCCGCACGACGGCCCGGTGGGCAAGATGCTGGAGACCCTGGGCCGTCATCCGTGGCGACCGGCGCACCTGCATTTCCGCATCCAGGCCGATGGCTATGAGACGCTGATTACCCACGTCTTCCGTCGTGGCGATGAATACCTGCAATCCGATGCCGTCTTCGGTGTACGCTCCACCCTCATTGCCGACTGGCCGCGCCACGAGGCCGGTACCGCGCCCGATGGCACGGTGTGTGACCAGCCCTTTTACACGCTGGACTATGATTTCATCCTCAATCCCCAGCGCACCTGAGTCCGCCATGTCCCTGTCCGCGCCCAGTTTCACTTATAGCAGCGCTGCTGCCCGTGTCATCTTCGGTGCCGGCAGCCTGCAACATCTGGTTCGAGAAACCGAGCTTCTGGGCGCGCATCGTGCCCTGGTACTGTGTACGCCCGGCCAGCGTGCCGAGGCCGAGCGCGTGGCGTCCCTGATTGGCGATCGTTGCGCCGGGGTATTCGACCAGGCCGTCATGCACGTGCCCATCGAGACGGCACGACACGCGCGGTCGGTGGCCCAGGCGCTGGGCGCGGACTGTGCCATCGCCATTGGGGGTGGGTCCACGATGGGATTGGGCAAAGCCATTGCACTGGAATCCGATCTGCCCATCCTGGCCATCCCGACCACCTATGCCGGTAGCGAGATGACGCCCATTTACGGCATCACCGAAGCCGGTCTCAAGAAGACCGGCCGCGCCGCGCGCGTGTTGCCGCGCACGGTCATCTATGATCCCGAATTGAGTCTTGGCCTGCCGCTGCCGCTGTCGGTGACCAGTGGCATCAACGCCATGGCACATGCGGCCGAGGGTCTGTATGCGCCGGACGCCAACCCCATCATGTCGCTGCTGGCCGAAGAGGGCTTGCGCGCACTGGCCGAGGGTTTGCCGCAGCTGCTGGTGCGCAGTGATGATCTCGCGGCACGCAGTCAATGCCTGTATGGTGCCTGGCTGTGCGGCACGGTGCTGGGCAATGTGGGCATGTCGCTGCATCACAAGCTGTGCCACACCTTGGGAGGCAGTTACAACCTGCCGCATGCGCAGACGCATACCGTGATCCTGCCGCATGCGCTGGCCTACAACGCACCGGCCGCACCGCAGGCCATGCAGCGCATCGCACGGGCACTGGGCACCGACGATGCCGCGCAGGGGCTGCATGCGCTGGCGCGCAAGCTGCGGGCGCCGTTGTCCTTGCGCGAGCTGGGTATGCCCTATGAGGCGCTGGATCGCTGCACCGACATCGCCTTGCAGAATGCCTATGCCAATCCGCGTCCGCTGGAGCGCGCGGCGCTGCGGACCTTGCTGGAGCGTGCCTGGCAGGGGGATGCGCCTGAGTGACGTATAGTGTGGCGGTGCAAGGCTTGCATAGACGACGTCCAGATTACCAGGAGACCGCCAGGCCAGGAACATCGGCCAGGCCACGGGCGGCCTATTGCCGGCTGAGTGGCGAGATCAGCCCATGCACGCTTTAATCCACCTCTGGCCGCAGCTCGTCCTGGAACTGCGCTACTTGTGTGCCACGCACTGAACAGCCGATGCGACTACCCGGGAAAGCTGGATCGCGCGAAGCTTCGATGACCAAGGAGCGCTCGCCCAGTACATTGGCCTGGGCCCGATAATGCTCAAAGCGCGTGGTGCGGTGCCATCCGCCGCGATCAAAGATTTCCATGCGCACGTAGTTGCCTTCCAGCTCGCGGCTGGTGCGCTTGAAGTTGGGGATGGCCGCACCCAAGGCTTTGACCAGTTGTTCCGGCGTAGCCGGACTGAAGAAACCCCAGCTGATCTTCTGCAACTGGCCGTTGATTTCCAGACGTTCGTCGTAGTAGCCGCTCAGGATTTGTCCGTAGGCCTGTGCCGGGGCCGCTACGGCGATGTGGTTGCGGCCTGCGGTGCTACGGTCCGGGACATCGATACTGGCCACCGGGCCCTTGAGGGTGACCACGAAAGCCGGTTGCAACGCGCCGGAGAACTGGCGTACCGTCGCCGCGAAGCTGGCGTCGCAACTGCCAAGCGCCTTGAGGACGTTTTCCAACGGCGTGCGCTGGTCGGTCACCGCGGCGGACTCCGCCTTCGTGCGCAATTCGTCGCGTTGTGCTGCTTGCTGCGACTTCACTGCCAGTCGCTGCTGCTTGATTTGCAACTTGGCCATGCGCTCTTCCGGCGTGGAGCAGGCGGTGGTCAATAGAAGTGTGCCGGCTGCGAGCAGCCAGATGCGTGATGTGGACATGTTTTCCCCTTGATATGTCTACGTGGTTGAGTGTTCTTGTTCGGTGATGCGGTTTACTGCGGTCCAGCGATGACAGTCTTGCGGTGTATCAGCCGCCGTCGTATTGCTGCGGTGTTGCGTTGCTCTGGCTGCCGGTAAGCTCCAGAAGGGTCGGCAGCGCGATGTCTTGCGTAGGGTGCAGCCGCACCGGCACCGTAGTACAGAGACACAGATGGTAGTGCGCCCCAGGTTCGTGATGCAGGAAGGACGGAGCGTCGACAGTCAAGGCAACCTGGTTCTGACGGGCGTTGTGGCGGCATTTGTAATCGGCCTCCTTGGCGCACCACAGCCGATAGAAGGCGGCTTCCCGCTGGTCGCCGGTGAGGCCTTCCAGGCTGGACAACTCATGCGGTGTGAAGGCCAGCTCCGCCAGTGCCGGCAGGTCGCGTTCGGGCGCCGGAGCTTCGATGTCCACGCCGATCTGCGTGCCCACTCCTACCGCACAGGCGATCCAGCCGCGGCTGTGCGAGAGGCTGACCGCTGGCTGCCCGACCCCATCGGCCAGCTCACCTGCGATGCGCACCACCGGAGCGGCCCCGCCTGGCTCGCTTACCGCGATGTCGTCCAGGCGGCAGCCACTGACCTGCATGAGTGCATGACGCATCAGCAGCCGGGCCAGCAGGAATTCGCCCGCACGCTGCGGACGCAGGAAACCCTGCAGGCGCATGCGCTCATTGGGCGACAGGACCGCCGCCAGCCGGGCCAGCGTGGAGGAACATGCGCCCGCGCCGACGAAGCTGCGGCCATCCACCACCCAGGCTACGGTGAAGGCCATGACGACTTACTTGCCCAGCTTGACGATGTCGCCCTTGAGGGCGACACCGGCCATGGTGGCGGCCAGCGCCAAGGTCAGTGCGAGGGAGAGGGAAATGATCTTCATATCGCTTGTTTTCCTTGTCATGAGAGGAGGCAGAGCAGGCAGAGGAGGGGCGCTCAGGGCCAGCGTCTGAAAATGAGCGAGGTGTTGATGCCGCCGAAGGCAAAGTTGTTCGACATCACGTATTCGCACTGCAGTGCGCGGCCTTGCCCGGTGAGGTAGTCCAGTTCGCCGCAGTCGGAGTCGGGATGCTGCAAATTGATGGTCGGAGCGAACCAGCCGTGACGCATCATCTCGATGGACAGCCAGGCTTCCAGCGCGCCGCAGGCACCCAGGGTATGGCCCATGTAGCTCTTGAGCGAGCTGATCGGTACGCGATGGCCGAACACGCGTGCGGTGGCCTGGGTCTCAGCCAGATCACCTTGGCGCGTACCGGTGCCGTGCGCATTGATGTAGCCGATGGACGAGGCCGGCAAGCCGGCGTCGTCCAGCGCCATCTGGATAGCCGCCTGCATGGTGGCAGCGTTGGGATTGGTGACGTGGGCGCCGTCGCTGTTGGTGCCGAAACCGACGATCTCGGCATAGATCCGCGCCCCGCGTGCCTGGGCGTGTTCCAGGTCTTCCAGAATCAGGCTGCCGGCGCCTTCGCCCAGCACCAGGCCGTCGCGGTCGCGGTCGAAGGGGCTGGGCGTGAGCTTCGGAGTGTCGTTGCGAACGCTGGTGGCGTAGAGCGTATCGAAGACTGCGGCTTCGGTGGCGCACAGTTCTTCCGAACCGCCAGCGACCATCGCCACCTGACGCGCACTGCGGATGGTCTCGTACGCATAGCCGATGCCCTGGCTGCCCGAGGTGCAGGCGCTGGATGTGGTGATGATGCGACCGGTAATGCCGAAGAATACGCCCATGTTCACTGGCGCCGTGTGGGCCATCATCTTCAGGTAGGTATTGGCGTTGATGTCGCGGGTATTCTTTTCGGCGAACATCATGGCGAAGTCGGCAATCGCATTGGGCGTGCCGGCCGAGGAGCCATAGGCGATGCCCAGTTGGCCGCTCTTGAGCAGAGGATCTTCCAGCAGCCCGGCATCGGCCAGCGCCCATTCGCTGGCGCGGGTGGCCATCAGGGCGACCCGGCCCATGCTGCGCGTGGTCTTGCGGTTGTAGCGTTCGGACAGCGAAAACTCTGCTGCCGGTGCACCCAGGCGGGTGTGCAGGCCGATGTAGTCATCCCAGCCGGGCATGCGCTGCACGGCATTGGTATAGGTCTTCAACTGCGCCAGTGCGCTGGTCCAGTCGGTGCCGATGGGACTGATGCCGGCCATGCCGGTGACCACCACCCGGCGTTCGGTGCGGGGATGCGTCATGCCAGGCCTCCGTTGACCGAGATTACCTGGCGCGTGATGTAGGCCGCATCGGGCGACATCAGGAAGGCCACGGCCGCCGCCACTTCCTCGGGCTTGCCGGCGCGGCGGGCGGGGATCAGTTTGAGGATTTCCTCGACGGGAGCGTCTTCGGTCATGTCGGTATCGATCAGGCCGGGGGCGACGCAATTGACGGTGATGTCGCGCTTGGCCAGTTCCAGCGCCAGCGCTTTGGTGGCGCCGATGACGCCGGCCTTGGCCGCGCTGTAGTTGACCTGGCCGCGATTGCCGATCAGTCCGGACACCGAGGCCAGGGTCACGATGCGGCCCGCAGCGCGCCGCCGCACCATGGGCATGACCAGCGGATTGAGCACGTTGTAGAAACCATCGAGGTTGGTGCGCAAGACGCTGTCCCAGTCTTCGCCGGGCATGGCGGGAAACGCGTTGTCGCGGGTGATGCCGGCGTTGCAGACCACGCCGTAGTAGCAGCCGTGCTGTTCCACGTCCGCCAGCAGGGCTTGCGAGGCTTGCTCGCGGTGGGCGACGTCGAATTGCAGTACGCGGACCTGACGGCCCAGCGCCGCGATCTCGGCGGCTACCTGGTCGGCGGCGTCGCGCCGTGCGTGGCAATGCAGGACGATGTGGTACCCCTCGCGTGCCAGGCGCAGCGCGATGGCGCGGCCGATGCCCCGGCTCGAGCCGGTGACGAAAATGCTGTGTTCTCCCGATGTGGTCATGCCATGCCTTCTTGAAGATAGTGTGTTGCGTCGCGCGGCTGGAACACCGACACGGTGGCTTGCGCCAGTTCTTGTTGCGTCGCCAGGTCGGTGATGCGGCATTCGAAGGAGCCCAGCCCGTTCTCCGCCTGCAACAGCAGTTGCACCGACACCCCCAGGCGCATGCCGGTGGCAAATTCGGGAACTGCGCAGTGATAGCGGCGCGATCCCAGCAGAAAGCCGATCTTGGCGCGACCGCCCTGGCGCAGTTCGTGGTAACCGGCCCAGGCGGCGATGCTCTGCGCCATGTATTCGATGCCGACCCAGGCTCCTACGCCGCTGCCTTGCCGGAAGAGGCTGTCGTGGCGGATTTCCAGTTCGGCCTGTAGTTGATCGTGGCTCACCGCCACCACGCGGTCGATCAGGATCATGGGGGCGGCGTGCGGCAGCAGTTGCTCAATCGGCGGGATATCTTGCAGGGCCGGATTCATGTGTCCTCCCGGCGAGAAAACACCAGCGCCACGTTGCTGCCGCCAAAGGCGAAGGAGTTGGAGAGCACGTGCCGCAGCGGCCGGCCCAGAGCTTGCCCGATCGCTACCGGCGCCAGTGGCGGCAGCGCCGGATCAGGCACGCCATCCCACAGATGCGGCGGCAGCAGGCCGTCCGGATTGCCGTCCTGCATCAGGAGCCAGCACAGTCCGGCCTCAACGGCGCTGGCCGCGCCCAGGGTGTGGCCGGTGAAGGGCTTGGTCGAGCTCACCGGCACTGCCAGCCCGAACAGGGTCTCGATGACGTGTGACTCCATCGCATCATTTTGCGCTGTTGCCGTGCCGTGCAGGTTGATGTAGTCGATCTGGTCAGCGCGCAGTCCGGCACGGCGCAAAGCCTGGCTGATAGCCAGTTGTGCGCCCCTGCCCCGGGGATCGGGGGCCGAGATGTGATAGGCGTCGGAGGATTCGCCCCACCCGCTCAATTGCACGGGCGCCGGCTCGCGCGTGAGCAGGAACAGGGCTGCAGCTTCGCCGATGTTGATGCCCTGGCGATGCAGTGAGAGCGGATTGCAACGTTGGGTGCTCACCGATTCCAGTGCGGTGAAGCCGGCAATGGTGAAATCGCACAAGCTGTCGACGCCGCCGCAGAGCACGGCGTCGCAAAGACCCATGTTGAGCAGGCGTGCAGCACTGGCGATGGCCTTGCCGCTGGAAGCGCAGGCGCTCGATTGCACGTAGGCCGGACCGGTGGTGCCCAGCGTCAGTTGCAACGCGGCGGCGGGAGAGCCCAATTCTTGCTGGCCGTAATGATAGCCGGGCGGAAAGCTGCCGCTGCTGGCCCGTGCGGCAAAGGCGGCCTCGCCCTCGGCGATGCCGGAGGTACTGGTCCCGAGCACGATGCCAATACGTTCTGCACCATGGCGGGCGATGGCGGCATCGACCTGAGCACGGATGGGTTGCAGTGCTGCCAGCGCCAGGCGATTGTTGCGGCTGCGTTCGCGCAGGGGCAGATGGCTGTCTTCCGGGAGCAGCGTATCCTCGCTCACGGCGCCCAGTGCCAGTGGCGTGCCATTTGCGTCGACATGGCGTGCATCGTCGCGCAGGCCGCTCTGGCCGGCCAGCAAGCGCGCACGGATCGTCTCGTGCGTGCCGCCTAGCGGGCAGACCATGCCGAGGGCGTTGAGATAAAGGCTCATGCTTGGGGCGATGTCATTCAGAGGTTACCACCGACTGAATCGTCAGCTTGTAGTGGTAACGCAGATTGTTCAGGATCACTTTCCCTCCCCAGCGCCGCTGGTCGGGATAGTCGATCACGGCAATCGTTTCGCCGTGGAGCAGGAGGGTACGTTGAGCCTGGGCTTCGCGCAACTCCCAGCCCTCAGGAAGTGCCTGGCGAATCGCCTCGGTCGGCCAGAGCGTCAGTTGTACGTCCTGCAGCACATCTTCACCTTGTACCTGGCTGGGAAGCAAGGCATGACGCCAGACCTGCAAGCGTTGGCCATCATAGTGAAGCGACATGACGCGCTGGCCGAAGGCCAGACCGACCAGATCGACATGCCCGGCATCGATTTCCAGGGCGGTGTCGAGTTGGTCGACGCGGCTGCCGCGCTCGACCGTCAGATGTTGCTGCAGGCTGATGCTTTGTCCCAGTGCCGCCGGCGACAGTCGCAGGGACAGGCGCGCCGGGGCACGGCCATCGGGCACCATGGGCGCGGCGCAGGCGGCAAGCAGGAAGGCGACGGTCATGGCGGCAAGCAGCAGGGCGGGTTTCATACGGAGTCCTTGACCGGCTGGGCGCGCAAGGTGCCCAGACCGGGATGGGTGAACAGGGGGGCCAGCAGCCACACCAGCAGCATCCCGCACAGCATGGTGAGGCCAAAGGCGTGCAGTGGCGGACTTTTGCTCAACGCCAGCAGGCCGAAGGAGAGCAGTGCGCTGGCGGCCGACAGGCCGACGGTCAGCCAGGCATGTGCACGTTGGTTTGGGGAAGATTCGAGCAGGAAGATGCCATAGTCCACGCCCAGTCCCAGCACCAGCAGTCCAGCCAGCACGTGGAATAGTTGCAGCGGCTGACCCAGCCAGCCGAACAGGCCCAGGGTCAGCAGCGAGGCCAGCAGCGGCGGCGCCAGCGCGCGCCAGGCGCGGCGGCGGTAGCGCAGCGTCAGCAGGGCGAAGATGGCCGCGTAGGCGCAGAGCAGCGCCCAAGCCATCATGATCCGGTATTGACGCAGCACCGACGAGATCTCGCCGACCTTGTCCACCCATTGCACGCCCGGCAGTCCTTCGGCGACGGCGGCCAGTTGGTCGAGCTGGCGATAGTCGGCCAGCCCGCGCAGGGCGACGATGCTGGCGAATTGACCATCCACTTGTCCCAGCCACAGATGGCGCGAGGCGGCTGCGGCCGGGGTGGCGAGGAATTGCGCTGGCGTGATCGGCTGGGTCTTCTCCAGCATGCGCTGGCGCAGCGCTTGCGCCCACTGCGCACTCTCCCCGATGGCGCGGGCAGTCAGGGTGATGGCATCGGGCGCATCGCCTCGGGTATCCAGCAGACTGCGATGCAGCAGGGACAAATTCTCCTGCTGGCGGCGCTGCGAGGGAACCCAGTTGGAGAGCGCCTGTACGCCGCTGATGAGCTTGCGTTGCAGCAGCGGTTGCAGCTTCTCGCGCAGCGCCTCTTCCTGCTGCAAGACGGCCTCGGCCGACGCGCCGCGCACCAGGTAGAACTGTACCGGCGCGGCCATGTCCAGTAACTGGCTGATGCGGATCTGATCCTGCAGCAAGGCAGGTGGACTTTTCTGCAGGGCACGGATGTCGTCACTGCTGTGCAGACGGGCGACCCCGACGATGGCCAGTCCGATCAGCGCTACCGCCCCGGGCAGGACCAGGTGCCAGGCGAAGCCGCCCAGCAGATCAGGCCAGCGCGCGATGCTCTGGCCGAAGCGCAGCGCTTGCGGGGTCGCGCGCAGCGTGTGCGGACCGATCAGTTGAGGGAACCAGCAGATCACCGTCAGCCAGGCAAACACCAGTCCCAGTGCGGAGAACACGGCCATTTGCTGCAAACCGGGGAAGGGCGTCAGGGCCATGCCGAGATAGCCGATCAGGGCTGCCAGCAACATCAACGCAAGCCCCGGCAACAGGCGTCGCAACAGGGCCTGTGAATCCTGCGATGCCGGTGCTGCGAGGCGGGCACAGAGGAAGTAGATACCATAGTCCTGAGCGATGCCGATCAGGCTGGCTCCAAATACCAGGGTCAGCAAATGAATCTTGCCGAACAGCAGCATGCTCACCGACAGCGCACCCAGGCAACCGACGGCAATGGACAGGGCGATGTAGAGAATCGGCTTGAAGGAGCGCAAGGTCAGCCACATCAACAGCAGGATGCCCAGCAGCGAGCCGGCGCCGATGGTGGCGCTCTCACTGCCGGCCTGGGCACTGGCGGCGGCGGCATGCAGGATCACCCCGCCGCTGACGACCTCGCTGGCCTGGTTGTGGGCGGCTCGCTGCGCCTGTGCCAGCAACGGCATGACCTGCTCCTGTGCCTGCATCGACAATGCCGGGGCCTTCAGCTCCAGTAGCAGCAGGACATAGTTGATGCCGTCACGTTCTACGAAGAGCTGGCCGTCACGCGGACGTACTGGCGTTTCCTTGGCGCGTTCCTGGACCCACTGGCTGAAGAGTCCGAAGGGATCATCCTGCCAGGCGCCCAGACGCGGTCCGCCGAAAGCACCGTAAAGACCCGCCAGGGCGCGCTGGCTCCATTGCTGTGCATTCCCGACGGCCAGCTCGGCGCGCTGGGTATCGCTGAGCAGCACGGTGCGGCCAGGCTCCAGGCTGTCCAGCCACTGGCTTTGCCACTGCGCAGAGTCACCGCTGACTGGCACGATCAGTGCGGCATGCCCGCGCAGGACGTCAAGATAGGCCTGTGCACCGGCGCGGGCCCGGCTCCAGTCACGGTCGCCGACCAGTACCACCAGCTTTTGCTGGGCCGCGTCGACCATGTGGGAAAAGGCTTGCTGGCGCACCACATCCTTGCCGTCGGCGCCGGGCAGCAGCGCCAGCATGTCGGTATCGGGACTGGCGCGCTGGCCCAGCCACAGCCAGGCGTTGTGTCCGGCCACCAGCAGCACCGCCAGCAGCCATGCCAGCGCCAACAGGCGCTGCAGGCAACGGCCGGGCTTAGTCAAACAGGGCTCCTTCTTCGGCCGTCATGGCGCCTTCGCCGGTCTTGATGGCCGAAAAGCTGATCTCGGTACGGTCGCCGCTGGCTTCCTGCATGCTGACCTTGTCCACATAGCTGGCACCGGCCAGGCTGATGTCGCCGATCGCCTTGGCCAGGGCCGGCTGGCGTGCCTTGAGCGCGACCTGCCAGTGGCCGTCGCGCAGGCTGCCATCGAGTTCAAAGAGCGTCTCGAGCTGGCTCAAATCCCCTGCCAGCAGCGAGAAGAGGACGCTATTGATCATCTTTACCACCGGTTCCTGTTGCGCATCGAGTTTCATGGCGATGCGGCCATCCTGAATCTGCACGATGGCGTCGCGAGTGATGCGCAGGGTACCGGGGAACGGTTGCAGCGTCTGCCACAGGATGCCCCGGCCCTTGAGCACGCAGAAGCGCCCATGCGATTGCAGTGGCTTCTTGATGCCGGTCAGTTGCTTGGTTTGGTCGAAGCGACCACACATCACGGTCGGTTTGGCCAGCCTGGACTGGATCTGTTGTACCGGCGCAGCGGCCTGGGCGATAGGCGGGATGGCCAGCAAGGCCAAGCAGCAGAGAAGGGAGCGTGCGTTCATGGGGTGGGAGGCGTCAGTCCGAGCTTGTGCCACAACACCGGCGGCGAAACGAAGCACATCTCGTGGTTGTTCATCTGCACCGCCACCTGAACGGTGGAGGCACGGGTCAGGCGCGCGCCGCTGACGGCGTCGCTGATGAGGTAGTCGATGCGCAGGCGGTTTTCCCACTCGACGATGGCTGCGCTGACGCGAATGCGCTGGCCGAATCGCGCCGGTGCGGCATAGCGCAGGTGCAGGTCGATCACCGGCCAGCCATAGCCGGACTCCTTCATGGCGGGGTAGTTGTAGCCGATGCCGTCTAGCAGGGCGCAGCGCGCGGCTTCCATGTATTCGACATAACGACCATGCCAGACGATTTCCATGGGGTCGAGGTCATAGAACTGGATCTGCAACTCAACTTCCCCGCGCCAGGGCGAATTGGCCAGGGTGATCTTGCCCGCAGGCAGGAGGGGGTCAGTCATACAGACTCCATGCCTGGGCGCGCAGACGCTGCAGCAGCCGGCGCAGGTCGGGTTCGAGCATGCGGTCTTCATCAACCACCGCGATGTCTTCGGCCAACGCGGCCTGCATGGCGGCCAGACGGCCGGCCGGCAAGTCCTGCAGCGGCGTATCGCCGGGTTGCTGGCGCTGGCTGCGCAGCCACACGCCCTGGCGCACCGTGATCAGCAAGGCGGCCGCGACCTGTTCGGTCAGTTCCAGCACGCGCAGGCAATCGCGCGCGGCAATGGTGCCCATGCTCACCTTGTCCTGGTTGTGGCATTCGGTGGAGCGCGAGAATACCGAGGCCGGCATGGTCAGCTTGAGGGCTTCGGCAGTCCACGCCGAAGTGCTGATCTGCAGGGCCTTCAGGCCATGGTTGATGGGCGCGCGTTCGCCCTGGGCGCCGGACAGGTTGGCCGGCAGGCCGTTGTTGTAGCGCTGGTCCACCATCAGGGCCATCTGGCGATCGAGCAGGTCGGCGATGTTGGCCACGGCGGTCTTCATGCTGTCCATGGCGAAGGCGATGTGGCCTCCATAGAAATGGCCGCCATGCAGCACGCGCTCGCCATCCGGATCGATCAGCGGGTTGTCGTTGGCGCTGTTGAGTTCGTTCTCGATGAACTGGCGCAGCGACGGCAGGGCATCGTTGAGTACACCGATCACGTGCGGCGCACAGCGCACCGAATAGCGATCCTGCAGACGCTTTTCGTTGCGGTGCGCCTGGCCGCACGGCAGGTCGCGCTGCAGCCAGGCCGCCACCTGCTGCTGGCCCGGATGCGGTTTGGCCGAGAACAGGGTGGCATCGAAATGGTGGGCATTGCCATCCAGCGTGAAGCTGCTCATGGCCGTGATGCGGGTAGCCAGCTGGCACAGGTAGCGCGCACGGTCGAAGGCCAGGCAGGCCAACGCGGTCATGACGGCGGTACCGTTCATGATGGCCAGCCCTTCCTTGGGACGCAGGCGCAGCGGCGTCAGGCCGGCTGCGGCCAGTGCCTCGGCGGCCGGCACTGTGGCGCCATCGCGCCAGACCTGGCGCTCGCCGCACAGTACGGCGGCGAGGTAGGACAGTGGCGTGAGATCGCCACTGGCACCCACCGAGCCCTCGCAGGGAATCTGCGGCAACAGATCGTGTTGCAGCAGCGCCGCGATCTGTTCCAGCAAGGCCACGCTCACGCCCGAGAAGCCCTGGCACAGGGAATTGAGCCGGGTCGCCAGGATGGCGCGCGCCTGCTCCGGCGTGAACAGCGCTCCCAGGCCGCAGCCGTGGTAGGTGTAGAGGTGATGCGGCAGTTCCGGCACCAGTTGCGGCGGCACGGTCACCGTGCAGGAATCGCCATAGCCGGTGGTGACGCCATAGATGGTGCCATCCTCGCGCAGCAGTCGGTCGAGGAAATCGGCACCGCGCGCAATACGTGCACGGAAGCTCTCGGCGTCGTGCAGTTGCGCCGTGCGCTCGCGCCGCGCCAGCGCCACCACATCCTCGATGGTGAGGGGCTGGGCGCCGAAGCAGACAGGGGCGCTCTTGGCGGAAGAGGAAACGTCAGTGTGAGGCATGCTGTTCGTCCAGGGCGCAATCGGCCCAGAAATCATAGAAATTGAACCACTGGTAAGGCGCCTGAAGGCAGTGCGCTTCCAGGCGTGCGGCATAGGCTGCCGCCAGTTCGTCCAGCACCGCTGCACGCTGCTTGCGTGGCAGGACGATGCGATCACGGAAGGCTTCAAAGCTGACCTCCGCGCCTTCGGCGCTGCGGCGCGAGAACATCAGGAACACCGGACATTGCAGCAGCGCCGCCATGACGTAGGGGCCGATCGGAAAGGGAGCACTGCGGCCCAGGAAAGGCGCGCGCGCCACCCGTGGCTGCGGCGAGACCGGCACCCGGTCACCGGCGATGACCACGAACTCGCCCTGTGCCACCTTCTCGGCCAGCATCATGGCAGTAGCTGGAGACATGTCGGTGACCTGCATCAGGTTCAACTGACTGGCCGGATCCAGCTGGGCCAGCATCTGGTTGAAGGCCTGGGCGTGGCGCGTATGCACCAGTACCGTCAGCTTGAGGGCGGGATGCTGGCGGCCGATCACGCGGCACAGCTCGAGGTTGCCGAGGTGGGTGCAGATGATGAGTCCGCCACGCCCGGCGGCGATGGCCTCGGAAATAGGCGCGCTACCGTGCAAATGAACGTTTTTGATGGGGAACAGGCCACCCCACAGCAACATCTTGTCCAGCAGGCTTTCGCCGAATGCGGCGAAGTGAAGGAAAATGCCAAAAACCCCGGAGCGCAGCGGCAGCCCGGGACGGTAGCGCCGTACCTGCGCCAGAAAATCGCGCGAGGCCTGGCGGGCAGGTCCATTGGCAGCGATGTACCAACACAGCACCGGATAGAGCATCAGCCGGAAGGGCAGCCGGCCCAGCAGGCGATAGACCGCGAACAGCAAACGCATGCCGGCCACGAAGCTGACTTCGTTGATCTGCGCCCAATGGCGCGTACGGGGTGGATGGCTCATGCGCTGCGCCCGCCCAGGCGCCGCCAGCTGCCGCGCGCCAGCAGCAGCGGCGCGCGCAGCAGCATGCCGAAGAACAGGCGGGCATGCATGCGCGAGATCAGTACGTTGTCCAGCCAGACCTGGAAGTGCGACACACCGTCGGCTGGATAGCGCACCCGCGTGGCCAGGTTGTGTACGCGCAGGCCGCGCCAGTAGAGGCGGACCAGGATTTCGGTATCGAAATCCATGCGCCGCCCGATAGGAGCGCTATCCATCAACTGCAGCGTCGGCGCCAGTGGATAGACCCTGAAGCCACACATCGAATCGGCAATCTCCAGCGACAGCGTATTGATCCACACCCAGATGTGCGTCAGGTAGCGGGCATAGAGCCGGCCCTTGGGTACGCTGTCGTCATAGATCGGTTTGCCGTTGATGACGGCGGCCGGAGCCGCCTGTGATGCGGCCAGGAAACGCGGGATGTCGGCGCTGTCGTGCTGGCCGTCGGCATCGATCTGCAAGGCGTGGGTGTAGCCAGCCGACGCGGCATGGCGCAGGCCGGTCATGACGGCGCCGCCCTTGCCCTGGTTGCGGGTGTGGACCAGCAGCGTGACCTGTTGCGGATCGGTGGCGGCCAGTTGTCGCAGCACGGCGGCACAGACGTGGCTGCTGCCATCGTCGATCAGGATGCAAGGCAGCCCGTGACCGCGTACGGCAGCGACCACCGCGCCAATGGCGTGCTCGTGGTCGTAGACCGGGATCACCACCACGGTACTGTGCAAGGTGGATGCGGTCATGCCGCCCCCAGCAGGAAGCGGCCGCTGGCGTGCTGGCCTGCGTCCGAATGCAGACGGAAGGACAACTGCGACTTGGCGGTATCGAATTGCAGGTCCAGCAGCACGCGCATGCCTGGTGTGATGACGCGCTGGAACTTCAAGGTCTGCAGGCCCAGGAAGCGTGGCGGCAGGTTGAAGTAGCGCCGGCCCAGCGTGAGCGACCAGTCGGTCTGCACCACGCCGGGCAGGATGGGTGCGCCGGGGAAGTGGCCGCGGAAGTAGAGCAGGTCGGCGGGGATGTCCAGCGCCAGTTGCAGTTGCCCTGTGCTGCGCTGCAGTTCGGTTACGTTCGGCAATGTGGGCGCACTGCTCTCCAGCAGCGCGGTCAGTGCCGAGAGCGTAACCTTGCCTTGCGAGTTCACCGGCAGTGCCTCCAGGTAACGCCACAAGCGCGGCAGGGCGATGGCTTCGATGGCGCCGGCCAATGCCGTCTTGAGCGCGGCGTTAAGGGCCAGTTTGCCTTGTGCGACCAGCAGGGCTTGACCTTGCGCAGTGGGCACCACGAAGGCAGCGATGAACTGGCGTGCGCGGCGGCCTTGATGAACGATCACGCGCACTTCCTCGACCAGCGGACTGGCGGCCAGCAGTTGTTCGATGCGCGTCAGCGAGATGCGTTTTTCTTCCAGCTTGACGATGCGATCGCTGCGCCCGCGCAGTTCAAAGGCGGCGGGGATGTCTTCCATCAGCACGGCACGGTCGGCCATGCTGAACCAGCCGCTGTCGGGCAGGTGCGGCGAGCGCACTTCCAGTTCGCCTTCGGCGCCGAGGCGCACGGACACGCCGGGCATGGCCTGCCAGTGCTCGCGGCGCTGCAGGAGAACGCTGTCGGGCTGGCGCCAGGCGATGCCACCGGTTTCGGAGCTGCCATAGATTTCCAGCGGACGCTGCCCCAGCAGCCGCGCGGCATCGCATGCCGCTTCGGCCGGCAGCGGACCGCCGGAAGAGAAGATCGCGCGCAGTTGGCGCGCATCCGGTTGCGTGGCCTGCTCGGGCAGGCGTTTCAGATGGGCCGGGCTGGACAATAGCAGCCACGGGCGGTTACCAGCCATGCGCTGCAGATCCTCGGGGAAGAACGCGCTGCCTGCATGCACCGGACGTCCCGCACACAGCGCCCACAAGACCTTGAACAGCAAACCATAAATATGCTGGTGCGATACCGTGGCGACCACTTCGACCTGGCCCACTGTGGCACCGAAGAGCGCCTCCAGCGTGGCCACTTCATTGGCCATCTGGCCCAGTTGCTTGGGGATGGCCTGGGCCTGCCCGGTGCTGCCGGAGGTGTAGACCACCAGGCCGGCGAAGTCCGCGCGCAAGGCGGGCCAAGGAGAGGAAGGATCGTCGAAGGAGGCATCAGGAGCGGGCTGCAAGGCCGGCCAATGGACACCGAAGTCGCCGAGGAAACCATCGACCTCGCCGCGCAACTGGCCGCAGGTGTCGGGCAGGGCATCGCTGGGCAGGTAGGCTGTCTTGCCGGCCAGCCAGGTACCAAACAGGGCGGCAGCGAAATGTAGCGTGTCTTGATGGAAGAGGGCGAAACGCTGTCCCGGCGTGGTCTGCAGCAACTGCTTCCAGCGCAGCAACTCGGCGCGCCAGGTGGCATACGTGACCGCCACGCCGTCGCGCCAGCCGATCACGCGTTCGCCGTCAAATGCCTGGAACGGTAGTTGCAGCAGGTCCAGCCTTGTGGTGGCGGGCATGTCGACTGTCTCACGCATGATGCTGGCGCCGGACGTAAAGGCGCACCAGGTATTCGCCGGCAAACAGCGCGCCCATGGCGACGTAGGAAATGACCCCGGTGTACATCGACCACACCGCTGGCGAGGCCCACAGTGCGGTGCCCAGGGCGATGCTGCCATTGACCGCGAAGAACAGGCACCACACCTGGGTAACCCGGCGTGTATAGGCGATCACGAACAGCGGCAGGTCGGGTGAACTCAGGCGTGCCATGCGTTCGATGACGGTAGGCGGTTTGTAGAGGCTGTAGCCGAACAGGGCCAGCATGCCGCCGCTGATGGCTACCGGATAGAGCTTCAGCGGCAGCAGCGCATTCCAGGCCAGGGCCGGCGCGGCCAGGGCCAGCGCGGCCACGCCCATCCAGCGCAGCGGGCGGCTGCTGCGGCTGGTGAACAGGCGCACCGCGGCGATGAGCACCAGCAGCAGGGCCAGCATGCGTGGTTCCAGCTTGCCGTGGGCGTACCAGATCAGCAGGGGATACAGCAGGATCAACAGCGGGCCGGCCAGGGCGGTCAGCCGGGACATCGCGGGAGGTTTCATGCGCTTACGCGTGCGCTTGTTCGCGCATCAGCGTGGCCAGAATATCCACGACATCCTGCACCGTGCGCACGCTGCGGAAGACGTCGGGCTGGATGCGCTTGCCCGTGGTCTGGTTGAGTTTGACCACGATGTCGACGGCATCAATGCTGTCGATGTCGAGATCGGTGTAGAGGTTGGACTGGGGCGTGATGGCGGCTTTGTCGAGCTCGAACATCTCGTGCAGCATATCGACGATCCACACGGTGATTTCGTCCTTGGTCATGTCAGGTGTCAGAGTGGTCATGATGTGCTTCTCTTGCAAGTGGCTTGGCAACGTCGTTGTGGTGATGTACAGCCTGGGGAGGCGCTCAGGCCGTGGCCTGATGGCTGGCCACCAGCGCAGCCAGCGCCTGTACCGAGGCGAAGTGCTTGCGGGTCTCTTCGGAATTGGCAGAAAGCTTGATGCCATAGCGTTTCTGCAGGCTCATGCCCAGTTCAAGTGCGTCGATGGAATCCAGGCCCAGGCCATCGCCGAACAGGGGCGCGGCGCTGTCGATATCCTCGGGGGCGAGGTCTTCCAGGTCGAGGGCCTCGATGATGAGTTGCTTGATGTCTTGTTCCAGGTCGTGCATGGCCTAGTTCTCTTTCATGAAGTACTGTTGCAGGTAAGTCGTCAGTTGGCGCGCGGCCAGTGTCGGATGGTCGGCGCCGTGCGGCTGCTCGTTGCCGATGATGTGATGCGGTTGAAGGTCCTCGCCGATGTGCAGGCGAAAATGCGCGCGCGTGGCCGGCACCTGCCACCATTTCTCTCCCTTGCCGAGGGTACCGGGCGTACAGCGGATGCGCACCGGCGTGATCGTGCAGCCGCCGCGCACGGCGACGTTGGCCGCACCGCGCTTGAGGCTGATCTGGCCGTCGCCGGGCGTGCGGGTACCCTCGGGGAAGATGATGAGATTGCTGCCGCTGCGGATGGAGCGGATGCAATCATCGATCAGATCCGGCCCCTGGGCATTGCTGATGTAGCCGGCCGCTTGCACCGGTCCACGGGTAAAGGGATTGCGCCACAGTGCACCCTTGACGATGCAGTCGGCATGGCGCACGAAGGCCATCAGCAGCACCGTATCGATGAGCGTCGGATGGTTGGCCAGGATCAGCAGGCCGTTGCGGTTCAGACGTTCCAGTCCGGTGATTTCATAGCGGATCACGCCGCACAGGCGCATCACTTCGACGAAGGCGCGAAACGCCAGGCGGATGAGGTGGCGCGACCACAGCACGCGTTGCTGCGGATCCCGGACCAGATATTGCAAAACGGGGAAGATCACCAGTCGCAGCAGCAGCCCGCCCAGTCCGAAGAGAGCAAAACACATCCCCGTGGTCAAGATGCGCCAGCCACGGTCGATCAGCGGCAGGACCCGTTCAAGCATGTCGCATCCAGTGCCAGTGACGGCCGTCGGCTTGCCGCTGCAGAGTGGAGGCTGCAGCGTCCAGGAAAAAGCGCAATACCGCAGCGGGCCCGGCGGTGCCTTGCGCGCAGGGCATGGTGTGGCTGGCCGCTTGCACCTGCTGCCATTGCAGGGACAGTGTGGGTAATGCAGCGTTTTCGTCGGCTGCCTGCATCAGCCAGGACCAGCCGCAGGGCTCTTCGTGTTCATCGGCGAAGTCGCAAAAGAGCGCCGGCAGTGGTGCGTCGGCCACCACCAGCAGCACCTGACGCATGCCGTCGGCCAGCAGACCGCAGGCTTCGATGACGGCATGTTCGACCGTGCTCTGGCCGGCCGCAATGGCCACCGTATTGGCCTGGCTGCCACGGGCGATGGAAAACAGGCCGGCGTTGGCGTTGTGCACCGAGAGGCTGAAGGCGGTGGGCGACATGGGGGCGGCAGCGGCCAAGGCCATTTGGAGCTCAACAGAACGGGCGCATTCGCCATGGCGCGAAGCAAACACCACCGGGACGTCAAGGCCGGCACTGTCCGTGGTGCTATCGCTGGCGTCGCCGACTTGGCGGGCGGCAGTGCCAAGGGAGGCAGCATTGAAGGCCCCGTAGGCGGCTTCCAGCGCCAGCTTGCCCACCGGGCTGGTGCGTCGGCGCAGCATGGGCGGCATGGCCTTGACTGCTGGTTCCCCCGAACCTGCAGCCTGGCGATCATGCCTGATCCATCGTTGCCAGTCAGCTTGGGATTCGAGACCCGGAACCCACTGCGCATGCGATGCAACTGAAAAACTGACATCCCCTGAATACATATCGTCAAAAGCCCCAGGCTTCTACTTGGCGGTGTTATCTACCGGATCCCCCTTCTTCCGAAGCAGGCCGGTACGCTGCCTGCATCGGTGGATACGCCGTTTTCTTGTTTATTTACAGCACTTATCCGGTGTCTTTAAACGTTACAATTTGTAAGACCGGGTAATGGTACGACAAAACCCTCTTGAATTAACACGAAATTTTCAAGGAGAAACACGGAGAGCTACAGCCAGGGGGCTTATCCGCCGGGTTGGTGTTGTCGATTCGGTACGTTGTCTATCGTCTTGAAGTGAAGGGATGTACGTTTTCAGCGCCAATTTTTTAACTATTTCGGTGGCCCGGCTCGAAACGCCGTGGCGCGATTCTGGAACTTGTTTAGGGTCGGAGGGAGAGAGTCAATTCTGCGAGCAAATCAACAGCAGGAGAGAAAAATGGCCTGGAGAAAGTCAGAACGGTTTTTTTCTGGCAACCCAGCCCAACCACCAAGTCGCGGGAATCCGCGTCAACCCTCGCAGACCCGCCAGGGGCAACAAAAATGCCCGACTGCATACACAGTCGGGCATTGGTATTGGTGGAGCCGGCGGGAATTGAACCCGCGTCCAGAAGCACTCTACAGACAGTTCTACATGCGTAGTGCAGTCAATTGGTTTTGATCCTGCCGACGCGGACGCACACGCTTCGACAGGACGAGTTACCTTGGATTTAATGACGTATGAAGTAACCCCATACGCCACGATTCCCTGTAAATGACTCTACCGCTGTTGCCAGCACACCCCAGGGAAGAAGTGCTGTAGAGCTAGAAGTTTCTTAGGTTTCTAGGTGCGATTTACGCTGCGAGAGCGTAAGATTCGTCGTTTGCATTTAAGCAGTTCCGGATGGATTAACGAGGTAACCAGTCCTCGGCATGCCCTGTTCCGCTTTGCAACCCCTGTCGAAACCAAGTCGGCCCCGTGGTGTTGAAGCTTCGCAAATCCCGCTGGGCGCGTGAACTTGCGTATTACGCTGGCCCCTCGCAGCGTTTCCTGAAGAGGCCCCCGCTTTGGCAGCGGGAGGCTGATTATAACCTACTCCCTACTGTATGGGCAGCGTGCGGCTTTTCAAGGCCCGCCTGCGCAGCCTTTGCTCACTGTATCGTCAGATCGACCCGTGCCTTGGGCTCCTTGTCCGGGATGCCGGCGCCGTCCAGCTTGGGGGCAATCAGGAAGATGCGCGCAGGTTCGATCACGCTCTGCTCCTGTAAATAGTTTCGCACCTGGTCCGCCCGGCGCTGCGCCAGCTTGCGCAAGTCATCCTGGGTCACTTCGGTGTGTTCCAGGATCATCTTCTCCATCTCGGCTTCGGGCAGGCTCTTGAGCAATCCGATCATGTTGCGCGGCTTGTCGAACTTGCTGTCCTTGTAGACGCGCTCCAGGTACTTGGCACGCTCGGCCGCACTGATGCGCACCGGGCCGGACGGCTGTCCTTCCCTGGCGATCAGGTCGGCCCGCTTGAGATTGCGCATCGCACGTTCCAGCGCTTCACGCCGCAGACCCTGGTCATCGACCTTGGGATCGACACGACCCGTGATGTCGAGCTTGATGCCGGGGCGCTCATGCAGAACATAGCCCAGTGCATCGAGCTTCTTGCGCACTTCGTCGGTGACTTCCGAGGAGCCGGGCGAGAACTCGATGTAGCGCAGTTCGCCAATGTGCTCGTCAGCACGGAACATCGAACCGATCAGCGCGAAGGGCGAGGTGACGGCCTTGACGATCAGGTTCACGAACACCCGCACGATGATGCCGCCCACCGAAAACTGCGGGTCCGACAGCGAGCCCGAAATCGGCAGGTTCAGGTTGATGTTGCCATCGCGATCCTTGAGCAAGGACACCGCCAGCATCACCGGCAGGCTGGTGGCATCCGGACTGTCGACCCGCTCGCCGAAGCTCAGCTGCTCGATGCGCAGATCGTTCTGCGCGACCAGCTTGTCGTTCTCGATCGTGTAATGCACATCCATCGAGAGCTTGCCCTTGGTGATCGGATAGCCGGCGTACTTGGCCGAGTAGGGCGTCAGGCGCGGCAGTTGCACGCCGTTGGCACTGGCCTTGAGATCCAGGTACATGGGCTTGAAGAGCGGATTGAGCGAGCCAGAAATCTGCAGCGGGGCATCGTTGTCGATCTTGCCGGTGATGTTCACCGGTGCCGGCTGCGGCTTGTCCGAGGCGATCTGGCCGATGCTGCCGGCCAGTCCGGTCATGTTGGCAGTGTAGTTGGGTTTGACGAAGTTGTCGGTGTAGTTGATGTTGCCGCCGTCCAGCACCACCTGGCCGATCCGCACCAGCGGCGCATCCGCCGACGCGGCGGCGGTGACAGGGGTGGCGGAGGTAGTCTTGCGCGTGCTTGCAGTACCGGACGGTGTGTCGTCCTTGCCAGCCTTCTTGCTGTCATCGGTGATCGAACCCTGTTCCCGGGCGTCGGCCACCACGATGTCCTGCAGGTTCAGGCGACCTTTTTCGGAGAGGATGGCGCGCGCGTAGAAGTTGGACAGCCTTGCCTTCTCCAGCCTCACCTGCGTACGCCCGCCCAGCCGGGCCTCGATACCGGCCAGTTCCAGCGTGCGCCAGCGCAGGAAGTCGGTGGAGGTCAGCTTGTCCTGCATGCGCAGGTTGGTGATGGCGGCGCTGCCCTTGTAGTCCAGTGCCAGCTTGCGATCCTCCAGCGGCGGCGTCACTTCCAGCTTGCCCCGGACACTGGCCAGGCCGCTGCTGATGGAGACATTGAGTACATCGCTGAAATAGTGCTGGAAGGGCGTAATGGGCAGGTCCTTGATCTCCAGTTCCAGTGCCACGTGCTTGAAATGCGCGGCGGCCTGGCCGGTCAGTTCGACGCTACCGGTCTTCTCAAAGCGTGCCTGCAGCTTGAAGGGAATCGCCTGGTCCAGCGTATCGGTCAGCCTGGGCGCCTGCAGCGACAGCGATTGCAGAGCCAGTGGCTGCGCCCCCTTGCCGGGAGGAGTCAGGCGCAGGTCGGCCAACTGCACCTTGCTGTCGTCGAGCCGCAGATGGCCATGCTGCAGTTGCAGCGTGGTCTGGCCGGAGAGCCGGCCCGCCAGTCCACTGATGGGCGCACGGGCAAGGTAATTACGGTAGCCCGCCAGGTCGATGTTCTCCAGCGTGATCTTGCCGGCAACGCTGGCCGTCATGGCCTGGACCTGGCCATCGAAGGCCAGCTTGCCACGGCCGTTCTCGACGGCGGACAGCGTCAAGCGGGCCGGCTTGGCATCGGCAGCGGTGGAAAGTTGGGTGGCGTTGATATCGATCTTGCTCAGCTTGATCGCCTGAGCCGGCGAGGCATTGGCTTCATCGCGCCAGTTGACTTCGCCATCCTGCACGGTCAGTTGCTGCAGCACGATGGAGGAAGCCGGCTGCTTCGCAGTGGCGGCGGGAGAAGAGGCGCTCGCTTGTCTGGAGGTGCTGCGGGCACCGGTCTGGCCACCTGCCAGCGCACGCTGCCAGTTGATCTCGCCGCGCGCGTTCATGCCGGCCCAGACCTGCGCTTGCTCCAGCGTGAGCTGGCTCAGTTCACCACTGGCGGCCAGGACGTCGAACTGCTTTATCTGCAGCGCCAGCGACTTGGCCTTGAACAGGGGCGCATGCGCCTTGTCCTGTAGAGAAAGGTCCTCCATCCGGACCTCGCCGGCCAGTGTGACGGTCGGCTTGTCATCCTTGCGGGTGAAGCCCAGGTCCAGCCGGGTACTGAGCTTGGCGCTCTGGATCAGCACCGGCAATTCGGCGGGAACGAATGGCAGGTAGCTCACCAGGTCCAGCCGGTCGATGTCGATGGCGAAGGTCGATTCCTGCGTCGAGGTGAAGGGTTTGCTGCGACCCTTCAGGTGCAGCGGGGTGCCATTGACGGTGGCCGACAATTGCGGCTGCACGAAGCTGTCGATGTTGCCGGGCAGGTTGGAGATGAAGGGCAGGCCCACTTGCAGCGCGGCGATGTCGATGTTCTTGCCACTGACCTTGTCCTCGAAGCGGATCTGCCCGTCCTGCAGTTGCACGTTGGCCAGCGAAAAGTGCGCCTGGCCTTCGCTCTTGGGTTGGGCCGCCAGGCGGTCGAGGATGTCGGAGAAGTTGTAGTGGCCAATGCCGTGCGCATCCACCCGCACCACGTGCAGTTGCGGCGTGCTCAGCCTGATTTCGTCCAGCACCGGCGCCATGCGCAGCAGCGAGGCGGCGGACAGGTCGGCCAGCAAGCCCTTGGCACTGAAGAAGGGCTGCTTGCCATCGGCTTCATAGAGCGTGATGTCCGAGGCGCGCAGCGCCAGCTTGAAGGGATTGAAGGCGATCTCGCCAATCTCCAGCCTGCGACCCAGTTGCACCTGCGTCTGGTCGACAGCGATCTTGCGCACCAGTGCGGGCAGGGCAGCCCAGCTCAGCGCGGCCAGGCCCAGCAGGACAACCAGCGTCCAGCCGACCCAGCGCAGCGGACGTCTCATCCGATGCCAGGCGGGATGCTGGGTGAGAGAGGCGCGGTCCGGCTTGCTCATGACGGTTTCCCTTGTCGGTGCCGGTCCGTGCTGGCGCCGTGTGTGCGCCGGTGGCCGGTTCTGGTTGTGATGGTAGGCGATGCTGCGGCGTGCGCCGGGGTTGTCGCCATTCTAATGCGAGGCGACATGGCACTGCTAGGAGGGAAAAGACGCGCCCAAGTTTCCGGGCGCGTCAGGCAAGACTGGCAGGGGAATCAGTCCAGCAGGGTGAGGATGTCCAGCGGTGCATGCAGCAGCGCGTCCGCTTGCCAGGCAGCGGGTTCGGTGTGCCCGCAATAGCCCCAGGCGGCGGCGATGGTGGGCATGTTGGCGGCACGGCCGGCCTGGATGTCGCGCAGGTCGTCGCCGACGTACCAGCAATCCTCGGGCGCCAGTCCCAGGCGCTTGGCGGCTTCCAGCAACGGTGCCGGGTGCGGCTTGGGATGCGGGGTGGTGTCGCCGGAGACGGTGCAGCCGGCATGGCCCAGGCCGATCTGCGGGGCCAGTACGTCGGTCAGGCGCGCGGCCTTGTTGGTGACGATGCCCCAGGCGATGCCGCGCGCTTCCAGTTGGCTCAGCAACTCCGGGATGCCATCGAAGAGACGGCTGTGGGTGCTCATGTTGGCCTGGTAGCGGTCCAGGAAAAGTACGCGCAAATCTTCATATTCCGCATCGCCCGGATGGATGCCCAGCGCTGCACCGATGAGTCCACGGGCACCGGCTGAGGCCACCGGGCGCAAACTTTCATAGGGGGCATTTTCCAGGCCACGTTGCTGGCGCAGGAAGTTGGCGGCGGCCGCCAGGTCGGGAGCGGTATCGGCAAGGGTGCCGTCGAGGTCAAACAGGATCGCGCGGGGAGGGCGGAGTGGCATGGGCGGTCAGAGTGGCAGAAAGAAAAGCGCCGCAGCCGATGGCTGCGGCGATGTGAGCACGACGAGAGCAGGCAGGCGGGGCGCGAACGCTCGCTCAGCCCAGTTTGGTACAGGCCACCAGGTAGTTCACGCTGGTGTCGTCGTTGAGCGAATAGATCTTGGTCAGCGGGTTGTAGCCCATGCCCTTGAAGCCGTCGATCTGCAGGCCGGCCTCGCGCGTGTAGTGCGCCAGCTCGGCCGGGGTGATGAATTTGGCGTAGTCATGCGTGCCCTTGGGCAGCAGGCGCAGCACGTATTCGGCACCGATGATGGCCATGACGTAAGACTTCATGTTGCGGTTCAGGGTGGAGAAGAACAGCTTGCCGCCCGGCTTGGCCAGGGTGGCCGCAGCACGCACGATGGCGGCCGGATCAGGTACGTGTTCCAGCATCTCCATGCAGGTCACCACGTCATACTGGCCGGCTTCGTGCGCGGCCATGTCTTCGGCGGCGATCTTCTCGTAGCGCACTTGTACGCCGGACTCCATGCTGTGCAGGTCGGCCACTTTCAGCGCCTTGTCGGAGAGGTCGATGCCGGTGACGTCGGCGCCTTTCCTGGCCATCGATTCGGCCAGGATGCCGCCGCCGCAGCCGATGTCGATCACCTTCTTGCCGGCCAGCGGTGCACGGGCGTTGATCCACTCCAGGCGCAGCGGGTTGATTTCGTGCAGGGGACGGAATTCGGAACCCGGGTCCCACCAGCGATGGGCCAGTTCACTGAATTTCTGGATCTCTTGGGGATCGGCGTTCATGGTCGCATTGGTCGTGTTCATGGGGCCTAATGATAGCCCAATCCGACGCTGCGGGTGGCCTGGGCCAGATCAACATCGGCCGCAATTGCGGGACAAGGCAGGGCTTGTCCGTACATGACGCGCAAACGCATCAGGAATAAAAAAACCCCGCCGAAGCGGGGTTTTCATGACTGCTTGTAGCGTCAATCGATTACTTGCGGGTACCCACAACTTCGATTTCCACGCGACGGTTCTTGGCGCGGCCAGCAGCGGTCTTGTTGTCAGCGACCGGTTGCGACTTGCCCTTGCCTTCGGTGTAGACACGGTTGGCTTCAACGCCCTTGGAAACCAGGTAAGCCTTGACGGATTCAGCACGACGAACCGACAGCTTCTGGTTGTAGGCGACGGAACCGATCGAGTCGGTGTGGCCGACGGCGATGATGACTTCCAGGTTGATGGCCTTCAGGTTGCCAACCAGTTCGTCCAGCTTGGCCTTGCCAGCCGGCTTCAGGGTTGCCTTGTCGAAATCGAAGAAGGCGTCAGCAGCGTAGGTGACTTTTTCCGAGGTCGGAGCAGCAGCCGGAGCGGGCTTCGGAGCAACAGCAGCGGCAACCGGAGCCGGTGCGGGCGGTTCTTCGCACGGACCGTTCACGTAAGCGGTTTGCCAGCACAGACCGTAACCGCTGCGGGTCACGACGTCACGGCCATCTTGCAGGTACAGGCTGCCGGGACGAACCTTGATGTCCTTGGTTTCCTGAGCGGTGGCAGACAGTGCGATGGCTGCGGACGCAGCAGCGAAGACGAGTTTTGCTAATTTGTTCATGTTTCTCCTCTCGGGTGAGATATCCGCAGATAAACTGCGCTACAAGATTACGACATCAAAAAATGAATAATATCATGTGTTCAGGTCGTCACCGGCCCTTGTTCCATGGGGCTAGTAATGAACTTAGCCGCCATTCTGCCACACGGATCGACCTTCAGCGATGCTTGCCAATTGGTCCAGACAACGTTTTTGGGACTGTGTTGTTTCTTCGCAACGCGATATTTTTGGCCCGTTTTTGTTCCTTTAAGGCAGAAAAAAGCCGGATTTTTTAGAGAAAATCCTTATTTTTCATACAGTTCGCGCATTTTCACTCGGGCAAGTAGTTGCCATTTTCTCCGCGGCATCGTGCCTCCCGGCGCGTGGGGTTTCTCCCGATGGCGTGCACCGGGAAAGTGAGTTTCGGAAAATTTCCCCAAATTGGCCATTTGACAGCAATCCACGGCGGAGAAGCATTCGATGCCGGGTGGCAATGCTGGTCGCTGAATTCGGGCGCTCTAATATATATAGGCGCTCGGCCCCCTGTTTGGTCGCTCTCAGGCGCTGGGAGGAGCTTTGCGGCGCATGCGGTGATGGTGGGCACCGGACCGGCTGCCATCGCGAAGCATGCCGTTGCCGGGGCGATGAGGGCCTTTGACGGGCTTTTGACCCTCCTGGCGTGCTAGAATGTGCTGTTCTGATCAGTCCAAGGGCCACGCCCGCCCGGCATGATTTTCTGGCCGGGAAACATCTTTCGACTCTCCAATGGATCAATTCGCTAAAGAAACCATCCCCATTTCCCTCGAAGAAGAGATGCGCAAGAGTTACCTCGATTACGCCATGAGCGTGATCGTGGGTCGGGCACTGCCGGATGTGCGCGATGGCTTGAAGCCGGTGCACCGCCGCGTGCTGTATGCGATGCACGAGATGAACAATGTCTGGAACCGCCCGTTCGTGAAGTGCGCGCGCGTGGTCGGTGAAGTCATGGGTAAATATCACCCGCACGGCGACGCCTCCATCTATGACACCCTGGTGCGCATGGCCCAGGACTTCTCGCTGCGCTACACCCTGGTCGATGGCCAGGGCAACTTCGGTTCCATCGACGGCGACGGTGCTGCCGCGATGCGTTATACCGAGTGCCGCCTGGACAAGATCTCCAACGAATTGCTGGCCGACATCGAGAAGGAAACCGTCGATTTCGTGCCCAACTACGACGGCAAGGAAAAGGAACCCTCGGTCCTGCCCACGCGTATTCCCAACCTGCTGGTCAATGGCTCCTCCGGCATCGCCGTGGGCATGGCCACCAACATCCCGCCGCACAACATCACCGAGGTGATCAACGGCGCGCTGCACCTGCTGGCCAACGAACACTGCACCATCGATGAACTGATCGAACTGGTGCCGGCGCCGGACTTCCCCACCGGCGGCATCATCTATGGCGTCTCGGGCGTGCGCGATGGCTATCGCACCGGCCGCGGTCGCGTGATCATGCGCGCCAAGACCCACTTCGAGGAATATGGCCGCGAAGGCCGCATCGCCATCATCGTCGATGAGCTGCCTTACCAGGTCAACAAGAAGGCGCTGCTCGAACGCATCGCCGAGCTGGTGCGCGACAAGAAGCTCGAAGGCATCTCCGACCTGCGCGACGAGTCCGACAAGTCGGGCATGCGCGTGGTCATCGAATTGAAGCGCGGTGAAGTGCCCGAGGTTGTGCTCAACAACCTCTACAAGCAGACCCAGCTGCAAGACACCTTCGGCATGAACATGGTGGCCCTGGTCGATGGTCAGCCGCGCCTGTTGAACCTGAAGCAGCTGCTGGAATGCTTCCTCTCGCATCGCCGCGAAGTGGTCACCCGCCGCACCGTGTTCGAACTGCGCAAGGCGCGCGAACGCGGCCACGTGCTCGAAGGCCTGGCTGTTGCGCTGGCCAACATCGATGACTTCATCGCCATCATCCGCGCCGCACCGACCCCGCCGATCGCCAAGGCCGAACTGATGAACCGCGCCTGGGATTCGTCCATGGTGCGCGAGATGCTGGCCCGCACCGGCGAAGGCAACCCGGGCGGCATCGAAGCCTTCCGTCCGGAAAGCCTGCCGGCCCATTACGGCATCCAGTCCGATGGTCTCTACAAGCTCTCCGACGAACAGGCCCAGGAAATCCTGCAGATGCGTCTGCAACGCCTGACCGGTCTGGAGCAGGACAAGATCGTCAATGAATACAAGGACGTGATGGCGCAGATCGCCGACCTGCTGGATATCCTCTCCAAGCCGGCCCGCGTCACCGCCATCATCACCGACGAACTCAACGCCGCCCGCAACGACTACGGCATCGGCGCCAAGGACGAGCGCCGCTCCACCATCGAGCACAACGCCACCGACCTGGCTACCGAAGACCTGATCACGCCGCAGGACATGGTGGTCACGCTGTCGCACACCGGTTACATGAAGTCGCAGCCGGTTTCTGAATACCGCGCGCAAAAGCGCGGCGGTCGCGGCAAGCAGGCCATGGCCACCAAGGATGACGACTGGATCGACCAGCTCTTCATCGCCAATACGCACGACTACATCCTGTGCTTCTCCAACCGGGGCCGCCTGTACTGGCTGAAGGTCTGGGAAGTGCCGCAGGGGTCGCGCAATTCGCGTGGCAAGCCCATCGTCAACATGTTCCCGCTGCAGGATGGCGAGAAGATCACGGTGATCCTGCCGGTGTCGGGCGCCAACCGCAGTTTCCCGGACGACCGCTACGTCTTCATGGCCACCAGCCTGGGCACGGTCAAGAAGACCCCGCTGTCGGACTTCTCCAATCCGCGCAAGGCCGGCATCATCGCGGTCGATCTGGATGAAGGCGACTTCCTGATTGGCGCTGCGTTGACCGATGGCGCGCATGACGTGATGCTGTTCTCGGACGGCGGCAAGGCCGTGCGCTTCGATGAAAACGACGTGCGTCCGATGGGCCGTACCGCCCGTGGCGTGCGCGGCATGAACCTGGAAGAAACCCAGCAGGTCATCGCCCTGCTGGTGGCCGAGAATGAACAGCAGTCCGTGCTCACTGCCACCGAAAACGGCTTCGGCAAGCGTACTCCGATCACCGAATACACCCGTCACGGTCGCGGCACCAAGGGCATGATCGCCATCCAGACCAGCGAGCGCAACGGCAAGGTCGTGGCCGCGACCCTGGTCGATTCCACCGATGAGATCATGCTGATCACCACCGGCGGTGTGCTGATCCGCACCCGTGTCTCGGAGATCCGCGAGATGGGCCGCGCGACCCAGGGCGTGACCCTGATTGCAGTGGAAGACGGCACCAAGCTGTCCGGCCTGCAGCGCGTGGTCGAGTCCGATGTGGAAGACGCGATCGAGAGCGAAGGTACCGAGGCTGCCGGCGGCGAAACACCTGCCGCTGGCGAGTAAAGCAAGTTCAAGGCGGTGGGCCAAGCGCCTGCCGCCTTTTTTGATGGCGAACGCAGACATGGTCTATAACTTTTCCGCCGGTCCGGCGGTATTGCCCAAGGAAGTGCTGCAACAGGCAGCCGACGAGATGCTGGACTGGCATGGCAGTGGCATGTCGGTCATGGAGATGAGCCATCGCGGCAAGGAATACATGTCCATCATCGAAGCCGCGCTGGCTGACGTGCGCGCGCTGATGAACATTCCTTCCAACTACAAGGTGCTGTTCCTGCAAGGCGGGGCCATTGCCGAGAACGCCATCATCCCGATGAACCTGGCGGCGCTGCGTTCGCCGGCGGGCAAGCATGAGGCCGGTGTGGCCGATTACATCAACACCGGTTCCTGGTCGACCAAGTCGATCAAGGAAGCGGGGCGTTACTGCACGGTGAACGTGGCAGCCTCCTCGGCCGACCGCAAGTTCTCCAGCATCCCGGCACGTGCCGACTGGAAGCTCTCGCGCAATGCCGCCTACGTGCACATCTGCAGCAACGAGACCATCGACGGCGTCGAATACCAGTACACGCCCGAGGTCGCGGCCGATACCGACGGTGCACCTCTGGTGGCGGACATGTCCTCGCACATCCTCTCGCGCGAGGTGGATGTGTCCAAATACGGCGTCATCTATGGTGGCGCGCAGAAGAACATCGGCCCGGCTGGCGTGACCATCGTCATCGTGCGCGAAGACCTGCTGGGTCACGCGCTGCCGTTCTGTCCCTCGGCCTTCGACTGGAAGATCGTGGCCGACAACGATTCCATGTACAACACCCCGCCGACCTACGCGATCTACATCGCCGGTCTGGTGTTCCAGTGGATCAAGCGCCAGGGTGGCGTGGCCGCGCTGGAAGCGCGCAACATCGCCAAGGCCGGGCTGCTCTACGGCTACCTGGACAGCACCGATTTCTACAGCAACCGGATCGCAGCGGACTGCCGTTCCCGCATGAACGTGCCGTTCTTCCTGCGCGACGAGTCGCTCAATGACACCTTCCTGGCCGGCGCCAAAGAGCGCGGCCTGCTGCAGCTGAAAGGCCACAAGTCGGTCGGCGGCATGCGTGCATCGATCTACAACGCGATGCCGATCGAGGGCGTACAGGCTCTCGTCGATTATCTGAAAGACTTCGAACAGCAGCACGGTTGAGGCCGCATCTGGCCGGGCGCAGCGCCCGCGCAGTGCAGGCCGTGGCCGTGCGCCAAGCCAACGCCATGCCCGGTGCGCCGCCGGCCGCTCGTAGCGCCCGCGCGCCGTGCAACACCTGAAAGAGCAAGATGAGTGACGACAAGTTGCTACCCCTGCGCCAGAAGATCGATGCCATCGATGCGCAGATCCTCGACCTGCTGAACCAGCGCGCCCGCGTCGCGCAGGAAGTGGGCCACGTCAAGGCCGAGACCAATGCCCCCGTGTTTCGCCCCGAGCGCGAAGCTCAGGTGCTGCGCCGCGCCGCCGACCGCAATCCCGGCCCCTTGCTGGGCACCGATATCCAGACCATCTTCCGTGAAGTGATGTCGGCCTGCCGCGCGCTGGAAAAGCGTGTGGTGGTGGCTTACCTCGGCCCCGAAGGTACCTTCAGCGAACAGGCGGTGTACCAGCAGTTCGGTCACGCCATCGAAGGCTTGCCGTGTGTATCGATTGATGAAGTGTTCCGCGATGCCGAAGCCGGTACCGCCGATTTCGGCGTGGTACCCATCGAGAATTCCTCCGAAGGCGTGATCAACCGCACCCTCGACCTGCTGCTGCAGACCACGCTGACCATCAGCGGCGAAGTGGCGATCCCCGTGCATCACAGCCTGATGACCGCCAGCGGCAAGATGGAAGGCATCACCCGCATCTGCGCGCACTCGCAGGCCCTCGCCCAGTGCAATGCCTGGCTCAATATGAACTATCCTGCCATCGAGCGCCAGGCGGTGGCCTCCAACGCCGAGGCCGCGCGCATGGCAGGTGAAGATAAAAGCGTGGCGGCCATTGCCGGCGAAATCGCCGGCCAGAAGTACAACCTGCAGACGGTCAATGCCCATATCCAGGATGACCCGCACAATCGCACCCGCTTTGCGGTGATCGGCCGTTTGCGCACGGCACCGTCGGGCCGCGACCAGACTTCCATCGTGCTGTCGGTGCCCAACAAGGCCGGTGCGGTCTACAACCTGCTGGCGCCGCTGGCGCGGCATGGCGTGTCGATGACGCGCTTCGAATCGCGCCCGGCCCGCATGGGCGCGTGGGAATATTATTTCTACGTCGACCTCGAAGGCCACGAGCAGGATGAGAAGGTTGCCAAGGCGCTCGAAGAGCTGCGCCAGAACGCCGCCTTCTTCAAGCTGCTGGGCTCCTATCCGCTGGGCCTGTGAGCGCCTGCCGTCCCGCCATTCTTCAAGGCTGAGTTCAACGTGTTCAAGAAAGTCGTCATCTTCGGTGTGGGCCTGATCGGCGGCTCGTTCGCCCTGGCGCTGCGCCGCGCCGGCCAGGCCGCGCACATCGTCGGCGTGGGCCGCTCGCTGGCCAGCCTGGAGCGCGCGCGCGCGCTGGGCATCATCGATGCCATCGCCACCGATGCGGCTGCCGCCGTCGCCGGCGCCGACCTGATCCTGGTGGCCGCGCCGGTGGCGCAGACCGAAGCCATCCTCGCTTCCATCAAGCCGCACCTGGATGCCCGGGCCATCGTCACCGACGCCGGCAGTACCAAGAGCGATGTGGTGGCGGCCGCCCGCAAGGCGCTGGGGGAGCGCATTGCGCAGTTCGTTCCGGCGCATCCGATTGCGGGCCGTGAAAAACATGGTCCGGAAGCCGCGCTGGCCGAACTGTATGAAGGCAAGAAGGTGGTCATCACCGCCTTGCCCGAGAACAGCGCGGCCGATGTCGAGACCGTGGCCGCTGCCTGGCGGGCCTGCGGCGCGATCATCCATCGCCTCTCGCCGCAGGAACATGATGCGGTCTTTGCTTCGGTGAGCCACCTGCCGCACGTGCTGGCCTTTGCGCTGGTGGACGACATTGCCGCCAAGCCGCATGCCGAGACCTTGTTCCAGTATGCCGCCAGCGGCTTCCGCGATTTCACCCGTATCGCCGCCTCCTCGCCCGAGATGTGGCGTGACATCACGCTGGCCAACCGTGATGCCTTGCTCACCGAGGTCGATGCCTATCTGGCGCAGTTGCAGGGCATTCGCGCGATGATTGCCGACAGCGATGGCGCGGGCCTCGAAAAGATCTACGCCAGCGCCCAGCATGCCCGCCAGCAATGGGCGGCAGCCATCGAAGCGGCCGAGCGCAAGGCCAACTGAACATTCTTTCCCGGTCACATCGTCAAGGCCGCCTGGCGGCCCGAACTCACCACCGAATCATCCACAGAAAAGCAAGCCAGATGAAACAGCCTTCCTACCCCCGCCATATCGACCTGAACCCGGTCCCGCACGTGCAAGGTACCGTCAAGCTGCCGGGCTCCAAGAGCATCTCCAACCGCATCCTGCTGCTGGCGGCGCTCTCGGGCGGTACCACCCGCATCTTTGACCTGCTGGCTTCCGACGATACCCTGGTCATGCTCATGGCCCTGCAGACCCTGGGCGTGAAGTGGGAGCAGATCGAAGGGACCCAGGATTACATCGTCCATGGCGTCAACGGCATGCTGCCGGTGCACCAGGCTGATCTCTTCATGGGCAATGCCGGTACCGCCATCCGTCCGCTCACCGCAGCCCTGGCCGTGCTGGGCGGCGACTACACGCTGCATGGCGTGCCGCGCATGCACGAGCGTCCGATTGGCGACCTGGTGGATGCCCTGAATGCCGTCGGCATGCGTATCGAGTACACCGGCAATCCCGGCTATCCACCCCTGCACATCCGTCGTGGCCAGCTCGCGTCCTCGCGCATGAAGGTGCGCGGCAATGTCTCCAGCCAGTTCCTGACGGCATTGCTGATGGCGGCTCCTCTGATGGCACGTGAAGAGGCCATGCAGGTCGAGGTGGTGGGTGAGCTCATCTCCAAGCCCTACATCGAGATCACCCTGAACCTGATGCGCCGCTTCGGTGTGGAAGTCGAACGGGACGGCTGGCAGCAGTTCACCATCAAGGCGGGCCAGCATTACCGCAGCCCTGGCAGCATCCATGTCGAGGGCGATGCGTCCTCGGCCTCCTACTTCCTGGCGGCCGGTGCCATCACCGGCGGCCCGATCCGGGTCGAGGGCGTGGGTCGCGACAGCATCCAGGGCGACGTGCGCTTCGTCGAAGCGCTGGAGCAGATGGGTGCCACCATCACCATGGGCGAGAACTGGATCGAAGCCTCCTCCAACGGCCCGCTCAAGGCCATCGATGCCGACTTCAACCATATTCCCGACGCGGCGATGACCATCGCCGTGGCCGCGCTCTATGCCGACGGTCCCAGCACCCTGCGCAACATCGCCAGCTGGCGCGTCAAGGAAACCGACCGCCTGGCGGCCATGGCGACCGAATTGCGCAAGCTGGGCGCGCAGGTGGAAGAGGGCGCCGACTACCTGACGGTGACGCCTCCGGCCGAGATCGGTACGGCCGCCATCGATACCTACGATGACCACCGCATGGCCATGTGCTTCTCGCTGGCGGCGCTGGATGGTGCATTGCGGCGTGGCAACCGTATCCGTATCAACGATCCCAAGTGCGTGGCCAAGACCTTCCCGGATTACTTCGACGTCTTCAAAAAGATTGCCGAACAAACCTTGATCTGATAAACCCTGTATTTGATGCAATTACGCTAAATTATTCACAGATAAAGGGATCAGGCCATGGAAAAAGCAAAGATACCGGTCATCACCATCGATGGCCCGACCGCCTCCGGCAAGGGCACCGTGGCGCAGAAGGTGGCCCGGGAACTGGGCTTCCATTACCTGGATTCGGGCGCGCTGTACCGCCTGACGGCACTGTCCGTGTTGCGTCGCGGCATCGCGCTGGACGATGAACATGCCCTGGCCAAGGCTGCCGAACACCTGCACTGCCACTTCGATGGAGCCCATATCTTCCTGGCCAATGAAGACGTGACCCAGGCTATCCGCGCCGAGGAGGTCGGCAATACCGCCTCCAAGATCGCCGCGCTGATCTCGGTTCGCCAGGCCCTGTACGGACTTCAGTTGTCATTCAGGAAACCTCCGGGCCTGGTGGCCGATGGCCGTGACATGGGTACCGTCATCTTCCCCGCTGCCCGCTTGAAGGTATTTTTGACTGCCAGTGTGGAAGCACGCGCCACAAGGCGCTATAAGCAATTGATTGACAAGGGTTTTTCTGCTAATATCGAAGACCTCTCCAGAGATTTGAAGGAGCGCGACGAACGCGACATGAACCGCTCGTCGGCCCCCTTGAAGGCTGCGGAGGGTGCATATCACCTGGATACATCCGACATGACCGCTGACGAAGCGGTGCAGCAGGTACTCAGCTGGTACGCTGCCCTGGGGCACTGAAGACCGTTTCAATCTGCTTGAAATGGCGCATTCGGATCCCATCATGGGCAAGTCCTTGTTGTACCCGTAGTGCCATTGGTGCCCGGCAGATGCAAAGTCTGACGGGTGTTGATAAACCTAACCCAGTACCCATGTCGTCGGCGGCAACGAAGACGGCAGTGCAAGTCAGCCTGATTGCATCACACGGATACCGGCCAATCTTTCTTACTTTCTTTTATGTCTACCACTACCGTTATCGCTGCAGGTGTTGATACCTCCAGCGAATTTGCTGCTCTGTTCGAAGAATCGCTGTCGCGTCAGGACATGCGTTCGGGTGAAGTCATCTCGGCAGAAGTCGTGCGCCTGGATCACAACTTCGTGATCGTCAACGCCGGCCTGAAGTCCGAAGCCTTCATCCCTGTTGAAGAATTCAAGAACGACAACGGCGAAGTCGAAGTCAACGTCGGCGACTTCATCTCCGTTGCGATCGAATCCCTGGAAAACGGTTTCGGCGACACCATCCTGTCGCGCGACAAGGCCAAGCGTCTGGCATCGTGGCTCTCGCTGGAAAAGGCGATGGAGTCCGGCGAGATCGTCACCGGTACCGTCAATGGCAAGGTCAAGGGCGGCCTGACCGTTCTGACCAACGGCATCCGTGCCTTCCTGCCGGGTTCGCTGGTCGACACCCGTCCGGTCAAGGACACCACTCCGTTCGAAGGCAAGACCCTGGAATTCAAGGTCATCAAGCTGGACCGCAAGCGCAACAACGTCGTTCTGTCGCGCCGTGCCGTGATCGAAGCCTCGATGGGCGAAGAGCGCGCCAAGCTGATGGAAACCCTGAAGGAAGGCACCGTCGTCACCGGTATCGTCAAGAACATCACCGACTACGGTGCGTTCGTTGACCTGGGTGGCATCGACGGCCTGCTGCACATCACCGACCTGGCATGGCGTCGTGTGCGTCACCCGTCGGAAGTGCTGTCGGTTGGTCAAGAGATCACCGCCAAGGTCCTCAAGTACGATCAAGAGAAGAACCGCGTCTCCCTGGGCGTGAAGCAGCTGGGCGACGATCCGTGGACCGGCCTGTCGCGTCGTTACCCGCAAGGCACCCGCCTGTTCGGCAAGGTCACCAACCTGACCGACTACGGTGCATTCGTGGAAGTCGAACAAGGCATCGAAGGCCTGGTGCACGTCTCCGAAATGGACTGGACCAACAAGAACGTGGCCCCGAACAAGGTTGTCCAGCTGGGCGACGAAGTCGAAGTCATGGTTCTGGAAATCGACGAAGAGCGTCGTCGTATCTCCCTGGGCATGAAGCAGTGCAAGCCGAACCCGTGGGACGACTTCGCCATGAGCCACAAGAAGGGCGACAAGGTCAAGGGTTCGATCAAGTCGATCACCGACTTTGGCGTGTTCATCGGCCTGCCGGGCAACATCGACGGCCTGGTGCACCTGTCCGACCTGTCCTGGACCGAAGCTGGCGAAGAAGCCGTGCGCAAGTTCAAGAAGGGCGACGAGCTGGAAGCCGTTGTGCTGGCCATCGACGTGGAACGCGAGCGCGTCTCCCTGGGCGTGAAGCAACTGGAAGGCGACCCGTTCAACAACTTCGCTGCCCTGAACGACAAGGGTGCGATCGTGACCGGTACCGTCAAGTCGGTTGAGCCCAAGGGCGCCGTGATCCAGCTGACCGACGAAGTCGAAGGTTACCTGCGCGCTTCCGAAATCTCCCGCGACCGCGTGGAAGATGCCGGTACCCACCTGAAGGTGGGCGACGCCGTCGAAGCCCTGGTCATCAACATCGACCGCAAGGCACGCAGCATCCAGCTGTCGATCAAGGCCAAGGACAACGCCGAGACCCAGGAAGCCATGCAGAAGATGTCGGCTGACTCCAACGCTGCTTCGGGCACCACCAGCCTGGGCGCGCTGCTCAAGGCCAAGCTCGACAACAAGAACTGATCTTCCGGTCACGATGACAAAGTCGGAGCTGATCGCCCGTCTGGCTGAGCGTTATCCGCAACTTGTTGCCAAGGATGCGGATTACGCGGTCAAAACCATCCTCGATGCCATGGTCGACGCTCTCGCGACCGGCCAGCGCATCGAGATCCGTGGTTTTGGCAGCTTCGCGCTCAACCGTCGTCCGCCGCGTATCGGCCGCAATCCCAAGTCTGGTGACAAGGTGATGGTCCCTGAAAAACGGGTTCCCCACTTCAAGCCGGGCAAGGAATTGCGCGAACGCGTCGATGCGATGGTCGGCCAGCCAATCCGCGAGGATTGACCCGGCTGAGCCTGTGACCAGACAGTTCTTGCCGGGCGCAAATGAAGTTTTCTGCGCCCGCGAGCAGTAATAATCGTTGAATGCTGCACATTCGGACATCGCCAGGTGAACGGGTGTAAAGGCAGATCAACAAAATGAACGGCATCTTTGGATGCCGTTTTTTTTCACGTACAATCCCGATCTACCCCGGATTGACCGGGAATGCGCGCGAAACAGGCGCGATTTTTCCGTCCAGCGCAATAATGCTGCAGACCGGCACCGCTTACCGGCGAGCCTGGCCTGCCTGCCTTCGGGCAATATCACGACCCGCCAGAAAGGATTACGCCATGAAAATACTGTCCCGATTGATCGCGGCCATCCTGTTCGTGTTCTTCTTCTTCTTTGCGCTGCGCAATACCCAGGAAGTGACCATGCACTTCTTCCTCGGCTATGAACGTACCGACCCGCTGGTGCTGGTGCTGCTGGCCTTCTTCGTGATCGGCGCCGTCCTGGGCGTGCTGGCCATGGCACCGCTGGTGCTGCGCCACCGCCGCGAAGCCACGCGCTACAAGAAGGCGCTGTCGCAAGTTCAGAAGCAACAGGAAGAAATCGCCCAGGTGCAGGCCCAGCCGCCGCAACCTGACAGCGTCATCACTGCGCAGCACATCCTCTAATTGTCTTTCACTATTTATGGAATTTGAATTTTGGTGGTTGCTCGGCATCCCGGTCTTCTTCGGCCTGGGGTGGATTGCTGCGCGGGTGGATATCAACCAGTTGCTCTCCGAGTCGCGTACTCTGCCGCGCGGCTATTTCAAGGGACTCAATTTTCTCCTCAACGAGCAGCCCGACAAGGCCATCGATGCCTTCATCGAGATCGTCAAGCTGGACCCTGAAACGGTGGAATTGCACTTCGCCCTGGGCAATCTGTTCCGCCGCCGTGGCGAGACCGAGCGCGCCATCCGTGTGCACCAGAACCTGCTGGCGCGTCCCGACCTGCCGGCCGAGCATCATGGCCATGCCCTCTACGAGCTGGGCCAGGATTACCTGAAGGCGGGTCTGCTGGACCGTGCTGAAGAAACCTTCAACAAGCTCATCGACACTCCCTACAGCGCCCAGGCCGGACGCGCCCTGCTGGAAATCTACCAGCGCGAGAAGGAATGGGAGCGTGCCATCTCCGCTGCCGAGATCCTGCAGGCCACCGGCGCCGGTGGCCGCCAGCGCGAGATTGCCCAGTTCTACTGCGAACTGGCTGCCGACGAACTGGTGCGCACCAATACCGAGGCGGCCATGGCCTTGCTGGACAAGGCCCTGGCCGCCGACCGCAAGAGCGTGCGCGCCACCATGCTCATGGGCGACGCGTTGCGCGCGCGCGGCGATATCGAAGGTGCGCTGGAAACCTGGCGCCGCGTCGAGCACCAGAGCGTGCCGCACACCGCCCTGGTGGCACAGCGCCTCATGGATGGCTACATTGCCGTGGGCCGTCCGCAGGAGGGCATCAACCTGTTGCGCGCCTACCTGGCCGAAGCGCCCTCGATCGACCTGCTGGAAGTGGTCTTCAAGGCCGTGCTGGATGCCGATGGTGTCGACGCGGCCAATGTGCTGGTGAGTGAAGAATTACGCCGCACCCCGACGCTGCTGGGCCTGGACAAGTTCCTGGAAGCGCGCATGATGAGTGCGCCCCAGACTGTGCGTCCCGAGCTGGCCGTGGTCAAGACCCTGGTGCACGGTTACACCCAGAAGCTGGCGCGCTACCAGTGCAGTCACTGCGGCTTCAAGGCGCGTCAGTTCTACTGGCAATGCCCGGGTTGCAGCCAGTGGGAGACCTATCCGCCGCGCCGCACTGAAGAATTGAATGTCATGAATTGAGGCCCTTGCGGGCTGTACTTGAACTTAGGAACCAACATGAAAATCACCATCATCGGCACCGGCTACGTAGGCCTGGTGACCGGCGCCTGTCTGGCCGAACTGGGTAACGACGTATTCTGCCTGGATGTCGACCAGCGCAAGGTCGACATTCTCAACAACGGTGGCATTCCCATCCACGAACCCGGGCTGGAAGAAGTGGTGGCGCGCAACCGCGCGGCTGGCCGCCTGCAGTTCTCCACCGACGTGGCCGCCAGCGTGGCCCATGGGGACATCCAGTTCATCGCCGTAGGCACCCCGCCTGATGAAGACGGTTCGGCCGACCTGCAATATGTGCTGGCGGCGGCCCGTAATATCGGCCGTCACATGCAGGGCTTCAAGGTGGTGGTGGACAAGTCCACCGTGCCGGTCGGTACGGCCGACCGCGTCACGGCAGCGATCAGGGAAGAACTGGCCGCACGCGACCAGACCGAGCTGCATTTTTCGGTCGTCTCCAATCCGGAATTCCTGAAGGAAGGTGCTGCTGTCGAAGACTTCATGCGCCCTGACCGCATCGTCATCGGCCATGATCAGACCGCCGATGGCCTGCGCGCCCAGGCCCTGATGAAGAAGCTCTACGCCCCCTTCAACCGCAACCATGAACGCACCTACTGGATGGACGTGCGTTCGGCCGAGTTCACCAAGTACGCCGCCAACGCCATGCTGGCCACGCGCATTTCCTTCATGAACGAACTGGCCAACCTGGCTGATCGTGTCGGTGCCGATATCGAATCGGTGCGCCACGGCATCGGCTCCGATCCGCGCATCGGCCACAGCTTCCTGTATGCCGGCTGCGGCTATGGCGGCTCCTGCTTCCCCAAGGATGTGCAGGCCCTGGAACGTACCGCGCGTGATTACGACCAGTCGCTGCTGATCCTGCGCGCCGTGGAGCAGGTCAACGACCTGCAGAAGCACGTGCTGGGCAAGAAGGTAGTGACGCGCTTTGGCCAGGACCTGTCCGGCAAGCACTTCGCCATCTGGGGCCTGGCCTTCAAGCCCAACACGGATGACATGCGTGAAGCCTCCTCGCGCGTGCTGATCGGTGAACTGGTGCGCCGTGGCGCCAGCGTGGCGGTCTACGATCCGGTGGCCATGAAGGAAGCCGCCCGCGTACTGGAACTGGACTTTGCCGAGGAGAGCGCCGGCCTGCAGCGCATCCGCTTTGCCTCTTCGCCGATGGACGCGCTGCAAGGCGCCGATGCCCTGGCCATCGTCACGGAATGGAAGGCCTTCCGCAGCCCCGATTTCGAACGCGTCAAGGCAGCGCTGAACCATCCGGTGATCTTCGACGGGCGCAACCTGTTCGATCCGCAGCTCATGGCCGACAGTGGCATCGAGTACTACGGCATCGGCCGTTCACTGCAAGCGCGCGTGCAATAAGCCCCCGCGCAACCTGGATAGGAAGGTAGAGCACATCGTGGACAAGAACATCGCGACCGCCTGGGATGCGGCCCGCATCCTCATCGTTGGCGACGTCATGCTGGACCGTTACTGGTTCGGGGAAGTCAATCGCATCTCGCCCGAAGCCCCGGTCCCGGTGGTGCGCGTCGAACGCAAGGAAGAGCGCCTGGGCGGCGCCGCCAACGTCGCCCGCAATACCGCCAGCCTGGGTGCGCAGACGGCGCTGCTGGGCGTGACCGGCGACGATGAACCGGCTCGCGTGATGGACAGCATGCTGGGCGAGATGGGCATCCGCAGCCATCTCAACCGCGACCCCAGCATCTCCACCATCGTCAAGCTGCGCGTGATCGGTCGCCAGCAGCAACTGGTGCGCATCGATTTCGAGGAAGCCCCGACCGATACGGTGTTGCGCGACAAGCTCACGCAATTCAATTCACTGGTGGCTGACTACGATGTGATCATTTTTTCCGATTATGCCAAGGGCGGTCTGGTCAACGTGGCTGAGATGATCGCCACCGCCCGGAAGCTGGGCAAGCGCATCCTGGTCGATCCCAAGGGCGATGATTTCGCGCGCTATGCGGGGGCCTCCGTGCTCACGCCCAACAAGTCGGAACTGGTGCGTATCGTCGGCCAGTGGAAGAACGAGGAAGAGCTCACTGCACGCGCCCAGAAGCTGCGCGCCGAACTCGATCTCGAAGCCCTGCTGCTGACCCGTTCGGAAGAAGGCATGAGCCTCTATCGCGATGGTGAAGTCACGCACTTCCCGACCATGGCGCGTGAGGTGTATGACGTCTCCGGTGCCGGCGATACCGTCATCGGCACCCTGGCCGTGATGCTGGGTGCGGGCGCTTCGCTGGTCGATGCGGTGACCATGGCCAATCGCGCCGGCGGCATCGTGGTCGGCAAGCTGGGCACGGCCACCGTCACGCGCGAGGAATTGCTCGCAGCCTGATTTGAGGGCGATTTCTAGCGCAATTTCGGTCAACAGGCTGGTGCGGTTTTCGTTGAGCAAGGGCAGTCCACCTTCGGGTGGGCTGCCCTTTGTTTTTCCTCCAACCGAAGCTTGCAAGTCGAAAGGAAACATCATGTTGAAGAAAACCCTGTTGTTCATCCTCAGCTTCCTCGTCGCCACCGCCCTGGCCTGGGCCGAGGTGGACGTCAACAAGGCCGACCAGGCCGCGCTGGACGGCGTACGCGGAATCGGACCTTCCATGTCCAAACGCATCCTGGAAGAGCGCCAGAAAGGCGGCGCCTTCAAGGACTGGGCCGACCTGGAACAGCGCGTCAAGGGCATCAAGGACAAGGCGGCCGTGAAGCTGTCCGCCAACGGACTGACGGTCAACGGGCAGGCCAAGGCGGGGGCGGCTGCAACGGCACCCAAGGACGGCAGGCAAGGCAAGTCCTCACGGGCTGAGAACAAGGCCGGAGAGGGCGCTGGCCGGTCCGGCAAGTCCGACGACAAGGCAGCAGAAAAAATGACGGACAAGCCCGCCGACAAGGCTCCTGAAAAGGCAGCAGCAGGCAAGTAAGCGCGGTGGCAGGCCGGGGAGCGGGGAGCCTGTCATTCGTGCTCGACAAGGATGCAGCGGCTGACAGCAAAAGCCGACAAGCGGTGGTGCAATTGTGAAAAACTAATTCTTGTTTCTCCAAAAATTTGGGGTTAAAGTCATTCGCAGCCTGTCGTTAACAGCGGCAACCACGTCCATTCTGCGCTGATGACCATGAGAATCGCCGAGCTACCCGCCAATGAAGCCGCCCGTATCGACGCCCTGCATTCGCTGCGTATCCTCGATACCCCGCGCGAAGAACGATTCGACCGTCTGACCCGCCTGGCGCGGCGGTTGTTCGATGTGCCGATGGCAGTGGTGACGATGATCGATGTCCATCGCCAGTGGTTCAAGTCCTGTGTCGGCATGGGAGATGCCACCGAGACCTCGCGCGACGTTTCCTTCTGCGCCCATGCCATCCTGCATGAAGGCCTGACCATCGTGCCTGATGCCCGGCTCGATCCGCGCTTCGCCGACAATCCGCAGGTCACCGGCGAACCTTTCATCCGTTTCTATGCGGGATGCCCCATCAAGAGCGAGAGCGGTTTCACCCTCGGTACGCTGTGCCTGGTCGATACCCGGCCGCGCGCTTTCGAGGCCGATGAGCAGGCCTTGCTCAAGGATCTGGCGGCCATGGTGGAGCAGGAGCTGGCCACCGTGAAACTGGCCACCATCGACGAGCTGACCGGCGTATCCAACCGGCGCGGTTTCGAGTCGCTGGCGCGGCATGCCATGGCCACCGGCAAGCGCACCGGCCGGCCAGCCTGCATGCTGGGATTCGACCTCAATCATTTCAAGCAGATCAATGATCGCTTCGGTCACGCCGAAGGCGACCTGGCGCTGGCCGATTTTGCCGGGCTGCTGCTGACCAGTCTGCGCGAGTCCGATGTCATCGGTCGCCTGGGCGGGGATGAATTCGCGGTCTTCCTGACCAATACCGCGCAGTCCGACGTCCCGGTGGTGCTGGAGCATCTGCAGGGGGCCCTGCAAGTCTTCAACCAGAGCGCTGGGCGCCAGTATCAGCTCGATTATTGCGTGGGCGTGGTGCAATATGATCCGCAGCAACACGCCGACCTGGCAGCGCTCCTGCACAGCGCCGATCTGGCCATGTATGCGCAGAAGAAGGCGCGTCGCGCGCCGGCCTGATGCCGGGGTAGGGCGGCAGCGTGCAGGCAAAGGCGTTGGCGGCGGCGAAATAGCTTAAAATGCCCCCCTGAGCCAAAAAGCCCACGGCAGCCACTCCATGTCTTATCAAGTTCTCGCCCGCAAATACCGTCCCCGCAGCTTCGACACCCTGGTCGGCCAGGAACACGTCGTGCGCGCGCTGACGCACGCGCTCGAACAGCAGCGGCTGCACCACGCCTATCTCTTCACTGGCACCCGTGGCGTGGGCAAGACCACGCTCTCGCGCATCCTGGCCAAGTCGCTCAATTGCGTCGGTCCCGACGGCAGCGGCGGCATCACCGCTGCGCCCTGCGGCGTGTGCGAGGCCTGCGTGGCCATCGATGCCGGCCGCTTCGTCGACTACATCGAGATGGACGCCGCCTCCAACCGCGGTGTGGACGAGATGGCGCAGTTGCTGGAACAGGCCATCTATGCTCCCTCGAACGCGCGCTTCAAGGTCTACATGATCGACGAAGTGCACATGCTCACCAACCACGCCTTCAACGCCATGCTGAAGACGCTGGAAGAGCCGCCCGAGCACATCAAGTTCATCCTGGCCACCACCGATCCGCAGAAGATTCCCGTGACCGTGCTGTCGCGCTGCCTGCAGTTCAACCTCAAGCAGATGCCACCGGGCCACATCATTGGCCACCTCGACAACATCCTGAACCAGGAAGGCATCGAATTCGATCCGCCCGCGCTGCGCCTGCTGGCGCAAGGCGCATCCGGTTCCATGCGCGATGCCCTCTCGCTGACCGACCAGGCCATCGCCTATGCCGCCGGCAAGGTCACGCTGGAAGCCGTGCAGGGCATGCTGGGTGCGCTCGACCAGTCCTACCTGATCCGCATCCTCGATGCCCTGGCGCTCCAGGACGGCGCCGCGCTGCTGGCTGTGGCCGATGACATGGCCACCCGCAGCCTGTCCTACAACGCCGCCCTGCAGGATCTGGGCACGCTGCTGCATCAGATCGCGCTGGCCCAGGCCGTGCCGGCCGCGTTGGCCGATGACCTGCCCAATCGTGAAGATATTCTGCGCCTGTCCGGCCAGTTCAGTGCGGAGCATGTGCAGTTGTTCTACCAGATCGCCGTCCATGGCCGCAATGAACTGGGGTTGGCCCCTGACGAATATGCAGGTTTCAGCATGACCCTGCTGCGTATGCTGGCCTTCCGTCCGGTCAGTGCCAGCGCACCGCTTCCGCCCGCGCCCGGTGGCGGCCGTGCGGCCGCGCCGCGCCAGGCCGCACCCCTGCTGGCGCCGCAGGCCGCCGTGACGAGCGCACCGGTCAATCGTGCGCAACCGCAGGCTGCCGCTGCGCCGACTCCGGCACCAGCACCTGCACCAAGCCAGACGCCGCCGCCGGTATCGGCGCCTGCGGCAACGCCTGCTGCCGCCACTGCTGCGCCGGCTGCACCGACCTCGGCACGCGAGGCGGCGCTCATGGCCCTGCGCGGCGGCAAGGGCGGCAAGGCGGCTGCCCGTCCGGCAGCGCCTGCACCGTCGACGGCACCCGTCCCCTCGGTTGCCCCCGTAGCAGTTGCCAGTGCGCCAGCGCCGACCGCCCCAGCCGTGGCGCCGTCGCAGGCGGGCCGTGCTGCGCAGTCGATCCCGCCGGACATGCCCGAGCCACCACCCTTCGACGCCATCCCCCCCTGGGAAGACGATACCGGTTCGTCCGCCATGCCGCCCGCGGTGCCGATGCCCGGCTTTGCCGAAGAAAGAATGGATACTGCGCCTGCTCCTGCCACCTCCGCAGCGGCACCCGCAGAACCTCCCGCGCCCCAGCGTCCGGCCGCCACTCCCGCGCAGCAGCAGGAAACCGCACGCATTGCCGCCGAACTGGGCTGGGATGGCCACTGGCCGACGCTGGCGGCCAGTCTCACCGCGCTGCGCGGCGTGGCACACCAGATGGCCTTCCAGAGCGAACTGGTGCGTTGCGAGGCGCTCAATGGCGGCAACGTCTGCTTCCACCTGCGTATCCCGCTGGAAACCCTGCGTTCCTCGGGCAGCATCGAAAAACTGGTCGCGGCCCTGTCTGAGCGTTTTGGCAAGGAAATCCGTGTCGAGACCGAGATCGGCGCCGTGGCCGATACCGCCAATGCCGTGGCCGAGGCCGAACGTGCCGAGCGCCAGCGCAAGGCCGAACAGAAGATGAAGAGCGATCCCTTCGTGATGAGCATGATGCGCGAGTTCGGCGCGTCCATCGTGCCGGGGTCGATCCAGGCGTTGTGAGGCATGGACGGCGAGGCAAGGATTGCCGACCGTCTGCCCAAACGCGATAGAATTCCGTGAATTGAAACAAGGAGCAATGAGCATGATGAAAGGTCAACTGGCAGGTCTGATGAAGCAAGCACAGGCCATGCAGGACAACATGAAGAAGGCCCAGGAACAGCTGGCCAGCATCGAAGTCGAGGGCCAGTCCGGCGCCGGCCTGGTGAAGGTCGTGATGACCTGCAAGAACGACGTCAAGCGCGTCTCCATCGACCCGTCGCTGCTGGCTGACGACAAGGACATGCTGGAAGACCTGGTCGCCGCCGCCTTCAACGATGCCGTGCGCAAGGCCGAAGCCACCGCCCAGGAAAAGATGTCGGGCGTCACCGCCGGCATGCCGCTGCCCCCGGGCTTCAAGATGCCGTTCTGATGCGCTCCTCTGCCCGGTGGCCAGTGCCGCCGGGCGCAGGCAGCATCGCGCGGGACAGTCTGATTCTGATGGAATGCAGGATTGCTTAGTGGAGGCACCATGTTCATCGTCTCGATCACATACACCAGGCCGGCAAGCGAAATCGATTCCTTGCTGACTGCGCACAAGAAATTCCTCAACCAGCAATATGCCGAGGGCGTATTCCTGATGTCCGGCCGCAAGGTGCCGCGTACCGGCGGCATCATCATTGCCGACTGTGCCGACCGTGCCGAGATCGAAGCCATCATGGAATCCGATCCCTTCTTCATCGGTGGCGTGGCCGAATACGAGATCATCGAATTCGTCCCCTCCATGACGGCAGAGGCGCTGGAAGCCTTCCGCTATTCCGTAGACCGCAATTGAAAACGCCCTCCAGTCTCACCCTCCTGACCGAATCGCTGCGCCGGCTTCCCGGCATCGGCCCCAAGACCGCGCAGCGCATGGCCTACCACCTGCTGCAGCACGATCGCGACGCTGCCGCCGACCTGAGCCAGTCGCTGGCCAAGGCGCTCGATACCATCCGTCATTGCGCGCTGTGCAATACCTTCACCGAACAGGTCGTCTGCGAAACCTGCCAGGACAGCCAGCGCGACCACACTCAGCTGTGCGTGGTGGAATCGCCCTCGGACCAGGTCATGATCGAGCAGACGCTGACCTTCAAGGGCTTGTACTTCGTACTCATGGGCCGACTCTCGCCGCTGGACGGGATCGGGCCGCGCGACATCCATCTCGAAAAACTCATCACCCGTGCCACCGATGGCGTGGTCAGCGAAGTCGTACTGGCCACCAATTTCACCAACGAGGGGGAAGCCACCGCCCACTACATCAGCGAAACCCTCAAGGCCCGCGGCCTGAAGGTCAGTCGCCTGGCGCGGGGTGTACCGGTCGGCGGTGAACTGGAATACGTGGACGCCGGCACCATCGCCCGCGCCATGCTGGATCGCCGTACTACCTGAGCGGCAGGCGACGGCCCATGCTCGTCCGCTGCGTACCTGATGCCCGGGAGATCGTTTTCAGATGAAAAACTTGCAGGCATGACGTCGCCAATGACGGTCAAAATGCGCGACATTGCGCGCATGCTGCAATAGAATGTTGGCTGCCGGCGCGCACGTATGACGTCAGGCCAGGAGCTGCAAGGTGTTGATCAACCCGCACACCGTGCCGTGCTCTTGCCCGCCGCGCAGCATCACCCGAATCCACTGCATTCCAGGACACCGGCCATACCCCCACAAGAGCCGGATCCCGCAGCATCGACAGAGAGGAGAACATCGGAACGCCCGCAGGCCGCTTCTGCCAGGCATCCGGTGCAAGCACGATGAGCACAGCCACATCCAAGCCCGGTCCGCTGGCCGGCATCAAGGTACTCGAACTGGGCACGCTGATTGCGGGGCCCTTCTGCTCGCGCATGCTGGCCGAGTTCGGTGCCGAGGTCATCAAGATCGAAGCTCCCGGCAATGGGGATCCCTTGCGTCAGTGGCGCGTGCTCAAGGACGGCACCTCGCTGTGGTGGTCGGTCCAGGCGCGCAACAAGAAGAGCATCACCCTGAACATGAAGGATGAGCGCGCCCAGGAGATCGCCCGCAAGCTCGCCCTGGACGCCGATGTCATCATCGAGAACTATCGGCCCGGCGTACTGGAGAAATGGAAGCTCGGCTACGACGACCTCAGGCAGCTGAACCCGGCCACCATCATGGTGCGCCTGTCCGGCTACGGTCAGACCGGTCCGCTGCGCGACCTGCCGGGCTTCGGTGCCATCGGTGAATCGATGGGCGGCATCCGCTACGTGTCCGGTCATCCGGACCGTCCGCCGGTGCGCATCGGCATTTCCATCGGCGACTCCATCGCAGCGCTGCACGGCGTGATCGGTGCCATGATGGCGCTGCGTCATCGCGATGTCACCGGTGGTCGCTGGAACGGCAAGTCCGGCGCCCAGTGCGTGGCAGGGCAGGGGCAAATGGTGGATGTTGCCCTGTATGAAGCCGTCTTCAACATGATGGAATCGATGGTGCCCGAATTCGATTTCGCCGGTGTGGTGCGTGAACGGACGGGCGGCGCTCTGCCGGGCATCGTGCCGTCCAACACCTATACGACGGGCGATGGCATGAACATCGTCATCGCCGGCAACGGTGACGCCATCTTCAAGCGCCTGATGGTCGCCATCGGCCGCCACGACATGGCCAGCGATGCCGGCCTGGCGCGCAACGATGGCCGGGTGCCGCGCACCGAGGAAATCGATGCCGCCATCCAGCAGTGGTGCGACACGCAGACCATCGATGGCGCCCTGGCCACGCTGCAGGCCGCCGATGTGCCGGTCGGCAAGATCTATTCGGTCAAGGACATGATGAACGATGCGCAATTCCTGGCGCGCGAGATGTTCGAGCAGCACCAGTTCGCCGACGGTACGCCGGTCAAGCTGCCGGGCATCACGCCCAAGATGTCCGAGACGCCCGGCCAGACCAGATGGCTGGGGCCGGAGCTGGGTGCCCACAGCGATGAAATCCTGCAATCGCTGGGGTATGATGAGGCCCACATCAAGAAGCTGCGGGACGAAGGCGTTCTCTGAAGCGGCATGACAAAGGCAGACTCCCTCCACGGGGTCGCCGGTAACAAGCGGTACAACAAGCTGTACAACAAGCAGTACCCCATCCACACAAGGAGGAGACATAATGAAATTGAGCTGGAAGCAATTGCTGATCGCCGCTGGCCTGTTCCTGGCCGGCTACTTTTCATTCAACGGCAGCGCCGGTGCGCAGGCACTGGAAAAACCCAAGGTCTCCATTGCCGTGGGCGGCAAGAACCTGTTTTATTATCTGCCCCTGACCATCGCCGAGCAGCTCGGCTATTTCAAGGATGAGGGTCTGCAGGTCGAGATCTCCGACTTCGCCGGTGGTGCCAAGGCACTGCAGGCCATGATCGGCGGCAGTGCCGACGTGGTCTCGGGCGCTTATGAGCACACCATCAACATGCAGGCCAAGAACCAGCCCATCACGGCCTTCGTGCTGCAGGGCCGCGCTCCGCAGATCGTGCTGGCGGTCAACAACAAGACCATGCCCAACTACAAGACCGTGGCTGACCTCAAGGGCAAGAAGATCGGCGTCACCGCCCCCGGCTCCTCCACCAGCATCATGGCCAGCTACGTGCTGGCCAAGGCGGGCCTGAAGCCCTCCGATGTTTCCTTCATCGGCGTGGGCGCCTCAGCCGGTGCCATTTCGGCCATCCGCTCGGGGCAGATCGATGCGATCGCCAACCTCGATCCGGTGATTTCCATGCTCGAGCAGCACAACGAGATCAAGACCATCGCCGACACCCGCACCCTGAAGGATACCAATGACGTCTTCGGTGGCCCGATGCCTGCTGCGACCCTGTATGCACCGGCCGCCTTCATCCAGAAGTATCCCAACACCACGCAAGCCCTGACCAATGCCATGGTGCGCGCGCTGAAGTGGATCCAGAAGGCCGGCCCTTCCGACATCATCAAGGCCGTCCCGGAAAGCTATCTGCTGGGTGACCGCGCGCTCTACATCGACGCCTTCATGAAGGTGCGCCAGGCCATCTCGCCGGACGGCTACTTCCCGCCGGGCGGCCCGGACACGGCGCTGCGTACCCTGAAGGCTTTCGAGCCCTCGCTGGCCGACAAGCAGATCGACCTGTCCAAGACCTTCACCAATTCCTTCGTGCAGAAAGCCAACGCCAAGTACAAGTAAGCGCAGCGCTCCCGGCCTGTGCGACTGCAGCGCAAATGCCCGGCAACGGGCATTTGCACATCTGGGGCCGGGGCCTGCCAGTTCCCTACGTATCCTCCAACGGGGCCGCAGCGGCCCGCATTGCCATGACGCCAGCACTCCAGTTCGACAATATCACCTGCACCTTCGTCTCCAAGGACGACCGTTCCCAGCGCTACACCGCCGTGGCCAATACCGATCTTTCGATTGCACCGGGTGAATTCGTCTCCGTGGTCGGCCCGACCGGCTGCGGCAAGTCCACCCTGCTCAATGTCGGGGCCGGTCTGCTGCAACCCTCGTCGGGCAGCGTCAAGGTCTTCGGTGAAGAACTCAAGGGCATCAACCGTCGCGCCGGCTACATGTTCCAGGCCGAGGCGCTGATGCCCTGGCGCAGCGCGCTGCAGAACGTGATTGCCGGCCTGCAGTATCGCGGCCATGATGAAAAGGCGGCCCAGGAACTGGGCCAGCAATGGCTGTCCCGCGTGGGCCTGCAAGGCTTCGGCGACCGCTATCCGCACCAGCTCTCGGGCGGCATGCGCAAGCGTGTGGCGCTGGCGCAGACGCTCATCCTCGACCCCGACATCATCCTCATGGACGAGCCCTTTTCAGCCCTGGACATTCAGACCCGCCAGCTGATGGAAAACGAAGTGCTGGACCTGTGGAACGCCAAGAAGAAAGCCGTGCTCTTCATCACCCACGACCTCGATGAAGCCATCGCCATGTCCGACCGCGTCATCGTGCTGGCGGCCGGCCCCGGTACGCACCCCATCGGCGAATTCCGCATCGACCTGCCGCGTCCGCGCGACGTGGCCGAGATTCGCATGCACCCGCGCTTCGTCGAACTGCACCAGCAGATCTGGGATGTGCTGCGCGATGAAGTCCTCAAGGGTTATCAACAACAGAAGCGCGCAGCCTAAGCCGGGCGAAAAAGATCAGGGAAGAGAATCAGCATCATGTGGAAATTATTGAAACCGAATCACAAGAACATTCGTTTCTGGCAACTGATGGTACTGGCCATCGTGCTGCTGGTCTGGCACGTGGCCACGCGCAATCCTCAGACCGCCTTCTTCTTCGGCGAACCGCTGAAGGTGGCACAGCGCATCTGGGAGTGGTTCACCGTGGGCAGTGGCTCGCTGGAAGTAGGTATTGGCGACACGACCTTCTTCACGCTCAACTTCCCGGCGGAGATTTATTCACACCTGTTGATCACCCTCACCGAAACCGTGCTGGCCTTCATCATCGGCACCGTCTTCGGTCTGGCCATCGGCCTGTGGCTGGCGCTCTCGCCGACCGCCTCGGCCATTCTCGATCCCTATGTGAAGGCGGCCAATTCCATGCCGCGCGTGATCCTGGCGCCGATCTTTGCGATGTGGTTCGGCCTGGGCATCTGGTCCAAGGTGGCGCTGGCGGTGACGCTGGTGTTCTTCATCGTCTTCTTCAACGTCTATCAAGGCGTCAAGGAAGTCAGCCCGGTGGTGCTGGCCAATGCCCGCATGCTGGGCGCCAATGCGCGCCAGCTGCTGCGCACGGTCTATCTGCCTTCGGCCACCTCGTGGGTGTTCTCCAGCCTGCACACCTCCATCGGCCTGGCCTTCGTCGGTGCGGTGGTGGGTGAGTACCTGGGCTCGGCGCGCGGCGTCGGCTACCTGATCCTGCAGGCCGAAGGGACCTTCGATATCAACACCGTCTTTGCCGGCATCGTCGTGCTGACCATCTTTGCCCTGGTGCTGGACCTGGCGGTGGGCGTCATCGAAAAGCGGCTCATGAAGTGGCAGCCCAAGAGCGGTGAGACCGAGAAACTCTGAGTCGATGGCTTGAGGGGGCGGTGTTGGGGCGATATGAAGCTCCACGCGCCGGACCCGGCGCAAAAGGGCAGCGGTAGGCGATACCGCTGCCCTTTTTCTTTGATGTAGTGACGTTTTGTGTCCAAAACCTGGGGGAATTGCGGCACTTGCCGGCAAGAGGGACTGGCTGGGCCGCCTGTTCAAGATCGAAGAAAAATGGGGGGTTTACACCCCTCTTTCGCTCATTGCCCCTTCGTCCGGATGGCTAGGATGGTGATCCGCTGCCACTTGACCGGAGTTTCCCGTGACTATTGCCAGAAAGCTCTACGCGATGATTGCCATCGCCATTGTCGGAATGCTGCTGTTGGCTGGTGTCGGTACTTACCAGATTGATCGCGTCAATACGGCGGCCAGCTATTCAACCATCAATACCGTCCCCAGCATCCTTGAACTCGACCGAGCGGTTGATGCGGTGTACACCATCCAGCTCTCGCTCAGGAAGTACATTTCGGCGCCCAATCCTGCGCTCCGCCAGGAAGCCGAAAAAAGCATGGTGGCCGCCCGTGCCAGCCTGGACAAGGTGTTCGCGACCTATGAGAAGGAAGACCTCACCGATGCCACTGACGGTGATCTGCTCAAGGAAGTACGCAAGCGCGTTGCCGCATACGAGGACCTGCGTACCAAGTTGATCGCACAGGCGCTGACAGATCAGGCAGCAGCGCTCGCTGGCCTGGAGTCGAGCCAGCCAGTTGCCGATGCAATGATGAGCGCGCTTGAGGAACACAAGAAATACAACGTGAAACTCGGTCAAACGGCTGCCCAGACTGCCTCCGACACCAAGAACCAGGCCACTGCCGTTGCGCTGATCATCAGTGCCCTGATGGCCGTGGTGATCGGCTGCATCGGGGTATTGCTGGCAAGGAATATCGGGAACTCGCTCAGAATGGCCGTCTCGACCGCCGAGGCTGTCGCCCAGGGCGATCTGACGCTGCGCATCAGTACCGCTTCCAACGATGAAATCGGTCAGCTCCAGCGGGCGTTGGGGAGCATGGTCTCCAATCTGTCCAACGTGGTCACGGAGGTCCGTGCCAGCGTCAATACCATCGCCGTTGCCTCAGGGGAAATCGCCGCCGGCAACATCGACCTCTCTTCGCGTACCGAACAGCAGGCAGGTTCCCTGGAGGAAACCGCCTCTGCCATGGAAGAGCTGACCTCCACCGTCAAGCAGAATGCCGACAACGCCCGCCAGGCCAACCAGATGGCCGACGCGGCCTCCCATGTGGCGACAGAGGGAGGGCAAGTCGTCGGACACGTGGTCACCACCATGGTGGACATCAACGAAGCCTCTCGCAAAATCGTCGACATCATCAGCGTCATCGATGGCATCGCGTTCCAGACCAACATCCTGGCCTTAAATGCCGCCGTGGAAGCTGCCCGTGCCGGCGAGCAAGGGCGCGGCTTTGCCGTGGTCGCCTCGGAGGTCCGCACATTGGCCCAGCGTTCGGCAGCAGCGGCCAAGGAAATCAAGGAGCTGATCGACAACACCGTGGCCAAGGTGGATGAAGGCAGCAGACTGGTGGAGCAGGCTGGATCGACCATGGAGCAGGTGGTTTCCAGCGTGAAGCGTGTCACCGATGTGGTCAGCGAGATTACGGCGGCAAGCAGTGAACAGAGCGATGGTATCGGCCAGGTCAATCAGGCCATCACGCTCATGGATGAGGCGACTCAGCAGAACGCGGCGCTGGTTGAAGAAGCTGCAGCCGCCTCCAAATCGCTGCAGGACCAAGCCGATCGTCTGGCGGGCGCAGTCGCCTTCTTCAGGGTGGAGTCCGCGGATCGCGGCCCGCTTGAACCATCCCGCAATACCTCTGCAAAACCGCGGGCCATGGAGGCGGGAAAGGCACCGGCAGGTCCTGCTCACCGAGAGCCCAAGGAAAGAATGATCGCCACATCCCCGAGTCCGAAAGCCAAGCCCAGGATGTCCGAGACCCCGGCCTTGGGTAGCGCGAAGACCGAGAAGGCGACGAAAGAGGGGGCTGCGGATTGGGAGGAGTTCTGATCCGGCAGGTCTGCCCTCGGTTTGAAGAAGGAAAAAAAATGCTCCTCGATGAGGAGCATTTTTTACGCCGGTCGTTGCAACTTTCGGGATAACGCCGGCGCTGGCCTGCGACAGGCCGATGTGCAGAGACATCGCACCCGAAGGTAGCGATGTCTCTTTGCATCAACGCTTCAATGCAGGCTGCGAGCCCTTGCCCAGGATCAGGTTGGCAATGACGGCGACCACCACGTTCAGGGCCAGCGCAATGATGCCGGTGTAGAGCGTATAGGTCTGGCCGCTGACGATGAAGCTGTGCACCGGCTTGATGCCGTCGGCGAAGGCCAGCCAGCTGCCGCCGATGATGCCCACGGCCCAGCCGCACAGCAGCGCGCGGGCACCGAACCAGCTCACGAAGAGCCCGAAGACCAGCGCCGGGAAGGTTTGCAGGATCCACACGCCGCCCAGCAATTGCAGGTCCAGCGCGAACTTGGTCGGCAGGAACAGGATGAACACCAGCGCACCGAACTTGACCACCAGCGACACCACCTTGGCCACCTTGGCTTCACCTTCGTGGCTGATGCCAGGATTGACGTAGGGCTTCCAGAAGTTGCGGGTGAAGAGGTTGGAGGCACCGATGGACATCACCGCCGCTGGCACCAACGCACCGATGGCGATAGCGGCAAAGGCGAAGCCCGCAAACCAGCTCGGGAAGAGGCCATTGAACAGCGCCGGCACGACGTCGTTGTTGGCCTGCACCTTGATGCCAGCCGCGTAGGCCATGTAGCCCAGCAGCGCGATCAGTCCCAGCAGCACCGTATAAGCCGGCAGGAAGACGGCGTTCTTGCGGATGGTATTGGCATCCTTGGCCGCGAAGATGCCGGTCAGGGTATGCGGATACATGAAGGCCGCCAGTGCCGAGCCCAATGCCAGCGAGGCGAAGGGCAGGAACTGCGTGGGCTTCAAGGTCAGGCCGGTGGCACCACCCTTGAGCGCAAAGGCCTCGCGTGCCGAGTTGAACACCGCGCCATAGCCACCCAGCTTGGCCGGTACCACCACCACCGCCACCAGCACCACGATGTAGATCATGATGTCCTTGACGAAGGCGATGAGCGCCGGAGCCCGCAGGCCGGCCGAGTAGGTGTACAGCGCCAGGATCACGAAGGCCGCCAGCAGCGGCAGTTCACCACTCAGGCCCAGGGCCTTGATGACCACTTCCATACCGATGAGCTGCAAGGCAATGTAGGGCATGGTGGCGATCACACCGGTCAGTGCGATGGCGAACTCCAGGGGACGCGACTGATAGCGTCCCCACACCACATCGGCGGCCGTCACGTGGCCGGCCCTGTGGGCGGCATGCCACAGCTTGGGCATGATCACGAACACGATGGGATAGACCAGGATGGTATAGGGCAGGGCGAAGAAGCCATAGGCTCCCACCGCATAGACCAGTGCCGGCACTGCAATGACGGTATAGGCGGTATAGAAGTCGCCACCGACCAGGAACCAGGTGATCCAGGTCCCGAAGTTGCGGCCGCCCAGGCCCCACTCATCGAGATGGGCCCCCTTGTTGCTGCTACCGCCGGCCATCCATTTGGAGGCCAGAAAGCCCATCACGGTGACCAGGGCAAAGAAGAACAGGAAGACCCAGAGTGCGGTCCAGTGGATGTTGGACGCCTCCATTATTGGACTCCCTTCTTCAGGCCATCACGATAGACCAGCCAGATGATGAACGATGTCAGCGGCACCCACGCAAACTGGTACCAGTAGAAGAAGGGGAAGCCGAACAGGCTGGGCAATTCGGCGTTGTAGAAGGGGACCCAGAGCAGGCCGATGAAAGGCAGCAGAAGTAATAGCCGCATGATTGATGCTCCTCGAACTTTTGGCGGAAGAATTTTTATGTCGGCGCCGCCCGGCCTTGCGGGCCTGGGGCGCCTTGAAAGTTGCAGGCGAATTATAGGGAGAATCCGGCAAACGTGTTCGATCTCGGCCAGGTGAGCCGGCAGGATGAGCGGATCCAGGACAGTTCCGCGAACGCCGTTGGCGCGCTGCTCGCTTATCCGGCCCTGTTGACGACCTTGGGTGAACTGGCGCGGGCGTCGCCGGCGCACGGCCTGCAACCATACGCCTGAGCTCTGCAGGCTTGCGTGAATTCGCGTAGGCTGGCGGCTGTCCCGATTTTCCAGCGAGTTAGCCCATGAGCCCTAGCCTGTCCGTTGCCGAGGAGGCCGTCGATCTCCTGCCCGCGCTGGCGCAATTGCTCAAGAACCATCGTCAGGTGCTGGTCCTGACCGGCGCCGGCGTCAGCACGGCCTCCGGCATCCCCGATTATCGTGACGACAGTGGTGCGCGTCGTGGCCGCCTGCCCATACAAGGGGCCGAGTTTCGCCAGTCCGAAGCAGCCCGCAAGCGCTACTGGGCGCGCAGCATGCTGGGCTGGCCGCGCCTGGCACAGGCCACGCCCAATGCAGCGCATCGGGCGCTGGCGCGACTGCAGCAGGCCGGTTACCTCGGCAGCATCCTCACCCAGAATGTCGATGGCCTGCACCAGCGGGCGGGCAGCGGCGAGGTGACCGAACTGCACGGCAGCATCCATGCGGTACGCTGCCTGGGCTGCAGCACGGTCTATCCACGTGCCCAGATCCAGCAGGAGCTGCTGCGCGGCAATCCCGATTTCGTCCATCTGCAGGCCGAGGTCCTGCCCGATGGCGACGCCCGGCTGGAACCGGAGGCCGATGCCGCCTTTCATGTACCGACCTGCGCAGCCTGTGGTGGCATGCTGCAACCGGACGTGGTGTTCTTCGGTGATGGCGTACCGGCCGCACGCAGTGCAAAGGCCGAAGCGATGGCCCGGACCTGTGATGCCATGCTGGTGATAGGTTCTTCGCTGATGGTGTTGTCGGGCTTTCGCTTTGCGCGCATGGTGGCCGCTGCGGGCAAACCGGTGGTGGCAGTCAATCGCGGCATCACGCGCGCCGATGGATTGCTGGCCTTCAAGTTGCGCGAGGATGCCGACGCGGTCTTGCCGCGCCTGGCGAGTTTGCTGGGGGCCTGAGCGGCGCCTTGATCAAGCCGGGGATGGATGCCGATGGGGCTGGTACATGCTGTGATGATGATGGTGTTGGTCCTGCTCACGCTGGGCCTGGCGATATGGGGCGGGTTTGCGTTGTGGTTCCAGCTTGCGCGGGCCGCATGGCTGCGCATCGCGGCCATCGCACTGTGGAGTCTGCCGTCGGCTGCGACGCTGGCGCTGGTGGCTGGGATGCCGGGGCTGCCCGGCCTCCCGCTTTCCTTGCGCTGGGGGCCAGTGCTGTTGGTGCTGGCCGGTATCGCCATGGCGGGCTGGTGGAGCGGTATCCGCCCCAGTCATGAGCGCGACTGGGCTGACGATGTGGCGCGCATGCTGGTGTCGCAGGTGCGGGGCGATGTCGTCAAACTGGACAATGTGCGCAATTTCACCTGGCGCACTGAGAGCGACTACGACATCGTCTGGGAATCGCGCCAGGTTGATCTGTCGCAACTGGTCTCGGCCGATCTGCTGCTGTCCTACTGGATGGGGCCGGCCATTGCCCACACGCTGGTGTCCTTCGGTTTTGCCGATGGTCCGCCTCTGGTGTTCTCCCTGGAGATCCGGCGCGAACGCGGCGAGGCCTTCTCCGCCCTGGGCGGATTCTTCCGCAAGTTCGAGACCGTCATCGTTGCTGCCGATGAGCGCGACATCATCCTTACCCGCACCAACGCACGCGGTGAGGATGTGTATCTGTATCGTCTGCAATTGCGTCCGGATCAGTTGCGCAAGGTCTTCCTCGGTTATCTCGAACGCGCGGCGCAATTGTGCGAGCGCCCGCGTTTCTACAACACCCTCACCAGCAACTGCACCACCATCGTGTTCGAACTGGCACGCCGTCTCTCGCCCTCCCTGCCGCTGGACTATCGACTGCTGCTCTCCGGCTACTTTGCCGAGTATGTATTCGACCACGGTGTGCTGACGCCGGGCTACAGCTTCGCTCAATTGCACCAGGCCGGGCGTATCACCGAGCGCGCTTTACAAAGCGGCCTGCAGCAGGACTACAGCGAGCGCATCCGGCGGGGTGTGCCGGGCATCGCTCCTGCCCAGTGGCGTTGAAACGGGTTGTGCATGCGCAGCCCGATCTTCGCGCAGGTTACGGCAGCCTGGCCAGAGGCCGGGGCCAGCGCGGAAATACCTTGTTGCCGAATTGATGGAACTGAACCGGGCGAAGCCTCAGACGCCGCGTGCCCTGCGCACTTTTACTGCACCTTGACGATGACATAGGCGGTAGCAAACACCCGTCCTGCGGCCACGGTTTGTCCAGGCAGCTTTTGCAGCGTGGCCGTCAGCCGCTTCTCTACCGTGAATTGAGACACCGGCGTTGCCGGTGCCGGGGCGGGTGGCGGGCAGCGTGCTGCATTACCGGTATCGAGCCGATACCAACCGGCATTACGTCCGGCCGGCAAGGGGCTGGACATCCATTGTCCGGCCAGCGGCGAACTGAGGAACAGCATCGGCTGCTGGCCTTCGCTGTCGCTAAGGCTGATGCCCACTCCTCTGGCCAGCGAAGGATCAAGGCCGTAATTGTCGGAGAGCAGAAAACGGACCCCCTGGTCCTGATTGACATACCCCAGTTGCCGCGCTGCCGCCAGCGCGCCCGGCGAAACCTGGATACCGAAGGCGGTCTGGTTGTCGTCGGTGCCCGCTGCGCTCGGCGGTCTTGCATTGACCCCCTCGTCGCAGCGGAAGGCCAGCGTGAATTCCACCTGCCGTGTTTCGCCCCGTCTGAGTTCCTCTTCCGAGATCGTCGGAAAAACCACTTCCGGGGTTACGTTCTGGACCACGCATGACGGCAGCACGCTCAGGGTGGCCGCCTGGCGCATGCCGAAGGCGATGCCGTTGGCGGCACCGAAGAACAGGAAGCGCGTCGCGTGATCTTCGCCATCATCATCCATGTCCCCGCTGGCGCGGTTGTAGCCAGGGCCGCGCAGCATCAGATAGCCATTGGGCTGCAGGCATCGGTAGGGAACGGCGGCCTGTCGCGTGGTGTCCGGACGGTCGCCGCACCAGTTGCTGGTACCCGTCCCGGGACTGAGATCGGAGACGCGGGCAATCTCGGCCTTGATGGGGCTGAGATGTTTGGCGCGGATCAGAATCTTCTTGCGGGTTTCATCGATGTCATAGCTGTCCAGTCGGGCGGACTGGTAATAACGCGAAAGCACCTTGCCCGAACGCAGATGCGTAAGTCTGATCGCTACGCCGGGAAACCAGGTCCGGTAAAAGCCGGCGAGACCATCCTGTCTGCCAATCTCGGCAAAGCCGCCAACACGGTCATCGCCATTGGTGGAAAACACCTCCGAGATTTGTCCGGCATCGGCCAGGTCACAGGTCCACAGCAGCGTATCGCCGCTGATGCCTGAGGCCTCCGCCGCCGTGGCGACGGCACTGCCCAGCATGGTTCCGGCAGGCTGGAGCGCCGTGCTGGCGAGGTTGATGCGGCCGAACCAGAACTGCGACGAACCGCCATCGCTCAATGGCGTGAAGGGATACTCGATACGATTGTTGCGCTTGCAGAGTGCGTGGCTCGGGACCGACAACAGACACAGTACGAGCGCCGCGAGCAGCCACCGCACATGTCGCGACGGCCACCTGGGGTGAGATGCGCCAGGGCGGCAGCGATCGGATGGGCGAGCGGTCAAGGAAAGACTCCGGTGAGTACGTGGAAGCCACGCATGCTCGCGCACATGAACCGTCCGATCAATGGGCCTGCGCCTCACTGCGCATGGGCGTGCGCCCATTGACGACAGCGGGCGGCGCTTGGGATTTCGCCCATGTGCCAATCAGACTGGGCCAGGCATATCTTGGGGGTGTACCGATTCTTGCGCATCGCGGGCTTGCCTATGATGCGACTGGTGCCGGACACATAGCGGTTGGTGTCGGCACTCTTTGTGGATCAACCGAATTCTCCCAGGGGATAATCATGAAAAAGCATCTTGTAATTGCGCTGCTGGTCTCGCCGTCAGTGGTGCTGGCAGCAGGCAGTACCATCAATTTCCGTGGCCAGGTCAACAGCCAGACCTGTCAGGTGACGGTAGATGGCGCGGCCAATCCGGTCGTGTTGCTGCCCACCGTGGCCACGGGCGACCTGGCCGCGGCAGGCAGCTCGGCGGGCGAGACGCCCTTCGTGGTCAGTGTCAGTGGCTGCAAGGCATCGGCTACCGAAAAGCTCAAGATCAAAACGCAATTCCTGGCCAGCGCCGCCACCAGCGGCAACAACATTCCCAACCTGGGCAGTGCCAAGAACGTGGCACTGCAATTGCGTCAGAGCGTCGGCGGTGATCCGATCAAGCTGGTCGGTGGCAGTGGCGTGTCGGCCGAGGGACTGGAAATCGCCGCTGGCGGCACCAGTGCTTCGCACACCTTCGCCGTACGCTACATCGCCGAAGGCGGTGCTGCAGAGGCCGGCTCGGTGATCGGATCGGTGCAGTACGCCCTCGACTACTTCTGATGCGCCCATCCGGGTGCGGACTTCCATTTCCCGTTCGTATCACTTGCGTCGCTGCCAGGATGCTTCCTGGTAGCGCTTCTCCCGTTTTTCCGATGAAAAGAACAAGCCCGCTTGCAGGTCTGCTCATGCTGCTGGTCTTCATGTTGAGCGCCGATGCCAGTGCCAGTGTGACCATGTTGGGCACACGCGTCGTCTATCCGGCCGATGCCGGCGAACAGATCCTGCGCTTCAGCAATCCCGACGATCACCCCAATCTGGTACAGCTCTGGCTGGATGATGGTCACGCCGCCCGACCCGATGGGCTGGCCTCTCCCTTCCTCGTCATTCCGCCGGTATTTCGGGTCGAGCCGCATGGGGGCCAGGTAGTGCGACTGTCCTATGTGGGGGATGCGCTGCCGCAGGACCGGGAGTCGCTGTTCTTTCTCAACTTCCTCCAGGTGCCGGCGCTGAAGGCCGCTTCGGTCAATGACAATCAACTGGTGCTCACCGTACGCAGCCGCATGAAAGTCTTCTATCGTCCGGCGGCATTGGCCGCCGAGGCCGATGCCGCGCGGGCACCGGATGCACTGTCCTTTGCCATTGAGCTCGGCGATGGCGCGGCCAGCATGGTCGTGCGCAATGCCAGTGGCTATCATCTGATGGTGCAACAGGCTGATCTGCTGCTGGGCGACCAGAGGCAGGTGCTGGCCAGGACCACCGTGATCCAGCCTTTCCAGGAATTGCGCTGGTCGCTGGAGCGCATGCCGGCCGACCTGGCCGGTATGCGCATGCAGCTGCGTCTGCTCAACGATGTCGGGGTGGAAGTGCAACGCGACTATCCCGTGCGTTGAGGAGGCGACGGTGAGAACGCATTGCTCGCCCCTGCGGCGCGTGGCCGTCTCGGCCTTGTCGCTCGGGACTGCCATGGTTGCCTGGCCGGCCGCTACGGCGGCGCAGCCGGAGAGCGACTATCGCTTTCTGGAGGCGCTGGAGATGGCCTCGCCCATCAACAAGGGCAGCCTGTCGCGTTTCAACCGGGTGGGTAATGTCGAGCCCGGTATCTACAGCGTGGATGTGTATGTCAATGGCAGCTTCAGCCATCGCCGTTCGCTGCGCTTTGATCTGGTGGAAGGACTGGGCGCGGCGGCCTGTTTCAAGGCCGAGGATGCCGTCCTGCTCGATCTGCGGCAGGATCTGATCGCCAAGCTGGGTCCACGCGAATGCGCCCGCATCGACGAGTTGGCCACCGGCGCGCAGGCCGTGTTCGATCTCTCCCGCCTGCGGCTGGACGTCAGTCTGCCGCAGTCGCAACGCAATCACGTGGCGCGCGGCTATGTCGATCCGGCGCTCTACGATGCCGGTGAAAGCATGGGCTTCCTCAACTACAGCATCAGCCAGTATTACGCCCATACCGCCCAGGGCAGCAGCAGTTCGCTCTACGGTTTCACCAACAGCGGCATCAATCTCGGCTTGTGGCGGCTGCGCCAGCAAGGCAGCCTGGGTTATGACAGCCGCAACGGACTGCGCTGGAATCCGGTACGCACCTATGCCAGGCGTGCATTGCCGCACTGGACCAGCGAACTGACGGTGGGAGAGAGCTATACCTCCGGCAAGCTGCTCTCGGGGCTGGCCTATCAGGGGGTTGAACTGAGTACGGATGAGCGCATGCTGCCCGATTCGTTGCGCGGCTATGCGCCGGTCATTCGCGGCAGTGCCCGCAGCAATGCCCAGGTCATCGTCAGCCAGAAGGGACGCGATATCTACCGCACCACGGTCGCGCCGGGCAGTTTCGTGATCGATGATCTGTATCCGACCAGCTACAACGGGGATCTCGATGTCACGGTGATCGAGGCCGATGGCACGCGTTCGCACTTCAGCGTGCCGTATTCGGCCTTGCCGGAATCGATGCGGCCCGGCAGTTCCCGTTACAGCATCACGCTGGGACGAACGCGCGATACCGATACCAGCCTGCCTTTCGTCGATGCCCTGTACCAGCGCGGCGTGAGCAACAGCATGACAGGCAGCCTGGGGGTGCGGGCCGCACCGGCCTATCAGTCGGTAGTGTTGGGGAGTACTCTGGCCGGCAAGCTGGGCGCAGCGGGATTGACGCTGAATTATTCACATGCCGATACCGGCGGCGGTGCGCGCGGCGGCTGGATGATGGGTCTGTCCTATTCGCGGGCCTTCGATGCCACCGGCACGCAGTTCTCGATTGCCAGTTATCGCTACTCGACCTCGGGTTACCGGGAACTGGTCGATGTGATCAGCGAGCGCCAGGCGCGACGTACCGGGTTTTCATCGCTGGCCAGCTCCAACAGCTACCAGCAGCACTCGCGCGTGGATCTTTCGCTGAGCCAGCAATTGGGCAGTATGGCTTCCCTCTATCTCTCCGGCCTGACCCAGACCTTCCATCATGACCGCAGCCGCATCACGCAATTGCAGTTCGGTTATTCGACCCTGTGGCGCAATGGTGTGAGTCTGAACCTGGCCTTCCAGCGGCAGCAGGTCAGCCGTGTCGCGCGCAACCCGGATGACTTGCAAGGGAGGCCGGCCGCGCTGGCGCAAGCGGGCTCCTCGTTGATGCTCTCGCTGTCGATCCCGCTGGGTAGTCCGGGCGGGGAGCGGCCGATATTGAGTACCTCCATGGTCAGGGCACAGCAGCAGGATCTTTATCAGACGCAGGTCTCCGGCATGCTGGCCGGCCAGCGCCATCTCAGCTACAGCGCGGGCGCCAGCCATATGCCGGGCGGCCAGCAGGACAGCCTCAACGGCAACATCGGAGTGCGTTTGCCCAAGGCCAACCTCAATGTCAACCTGGCGCGCGGGCGGGACTACTGGCAGGCCGCCGGCAATGTGCGCGGTGCCCTGGCGGTACATGCGGGTGGCATTACCCTGGGTCCCTACCTGGGCGACACCTTTGCCCTGGTCGAGGCCAAGGGAGCAGAAGGTGCGCGCCTCTTCAATGGTCAGGGTGCCGTGATCGACAGCCATGGCTACGCATTGCTGCCTTCCCTCTCGCCCTATCATCGCAATGTGGTCGAGCTGGCGGCCAGTAGCAAGAGTCACAAGACCGAACTGCTGGAAAGCCAGCGTACGGTGATTCCCTATGCCGGTGCCACCCTGAAGCTCAGCTTCAGGACACGCACCGGCCATGCCCTGTTGATCCGCCTGCACCGCGATGACGCCATCCCGCTGCCCATGGGCGCCGACGTGCTCGACGCGCAGGGCAGTGTAATCGGCATGGTGGGTCAGGGCAGCCAGGCCTATCTGCGTACCGACCAGTTGCAGGGGGAGTTGTTGGTGCGTTGGGGCGATGGTCAGCAGGAACGTTGTACGGCCCGCTATGACCTGCAAGCTCAGGACCTGGAGCAGGCGCTGATCCGGCTGCAGGCCGCCTGTACCGCTGCACCGCGCCGGGCTGAATTCCTGCCGGCGCAAGCTGTGCCGCCGGGCGCGACGGGGGCCGCGCAATGAGTCGCTGTGCGATGCCTGGGTTGGCGCGGTGCCTGCTGCTGTCGATGATGTTGTTTGGTGCTCGCGCCGAGGCGGGATTGATGCCCGAACGCACCCGGCTGGTCTTCAGCCAGGGGGCCGGCGAGCTCAGCCTGCGGCTGGCCAACACCAACCCCCATGCCGTAGTGGTGCAGAGCTGGGTGGACCAGGGCGAGGGAAGTCATGCACCGGATACCGTGCAGTCTGCGCTGTTCGTCATGCCTGCTGTGCAGCGGCTGCCGGCGCAGGCGATCAGCCAGGTCCGGGTGTTGTATACCGGCGAGCCGTTGCCGGTGGACCGCGAGTCGGTGTTCTGGCTCAATCTGTACGAGATTCCGATCCTGCCTGACCCGCCGCCGGGAGGTGCACCGCGCCTGCTGCTGGGACTCAATACCCAGATCAAGGTGTTTTATCGCCCGCCTGGCGTTGCCGATCCGAGCCCGCAGTGGGCCGATGCACTGCACTTCCGCTTGCAACGGCAAGCCGGACAATGGGTGCTGGTCTGCCGCAATGACAGCCCCTACTTTGCTTCCTTCGCCAGCTTGCGGATCAACGACGGCCTGCATCAATTCGTGCCGCGCCTGGCGCCCGAGCAGATGGCGCCGCCCCACGGTGAACAGATCTTCGTGCTGTCCGAGGACGATGCCGCGCTGACATGGCAGCACCCGCGCCTGGAGTTCCAGCTCATCGATGACACGGGACGAGCCAGTGATCACATGCGTCCATTGACGCCGCTCAACCTGCCCTGAACGGAGTTTTCATGCTTGCCCCAGCCCAGTGCGGGCGCTCTGCGCCCAACCCGCCCATGGAGCGCGCCCACTTGCTGCAGGCCCTGCGGCGCCGCCAGTTCCAGCCCTTCCTGCAGCCCATCGTCGGGGTGGACGGGGCCTGGCAGGGCGCCGAGATACTGATGCGCTGGCAACACCCGCAAGCCGGTGTATTGGCCCCGACCATCTTTCTTGAACGTCTGTCCGATGAAGGCTTGCTGGCGGCTACGACACGCCAGATGCTGCATCAGGTCCGCGTGGCCTGGGAGAGGGCGCCGGCGTGCCTGCGGCAACCCTTCGTGTTGTCCTTCAACGCCTGCGGCGAGCAGTTGCAGAGCGAGGCGCTGGTGGCCCAATGCCAGGCATGGTTGCACCGACTGCAATGGCCGCAGCTGCGGTTGATGATAGAGATGCCCGAGCGCGGCGCCGACCTGGGGCCGGAGTATTGCCGCAGCCTGTTTGCCCAGTGCGAGCGGGCCGATATCGCCATCGCCCTGGATGATTTCGGCGTTGGCGATGCGCGCCTGCACCAGTTGGCCTGCGGTCGCATCAGTTGTCTCAAGCTCGATCGATCATTTGTTGCTGCCATGCAGGACAATTCCCTGTACAGTCGCCTCATTGAAACCATCGTGACTCTGGCCGCCGAATTCGATGCCATCGTCACCGCCGAAGGCATCGAGACACTATGGCAGTGGCAGCGCTTGCGCCAGATGGGGGTACGGCGCTTCCAGGGATATTATTTCGCCAGACCGCTGGCGATGCCGGACTTCTTCCGGCAGATGCAGCGCCGCCGGAGTGTGACGGCCACGATTGAACCAGCGCGGGAAAGAGGGGGCCAGCATGGCGACTAAGGGGACAACGATACGGGTCGGGATCGCCGATGATTATCCGGTGGTGTTGCGAGGCATCGAAGCCATCCTGGCGACTTGCCCCGATCTCGTCCTGGCCTTCTCGGCCGAGAGCATCGCGCAGCTCATGGCCTGCCTGGAGCGCGAGCCGGTGGACGTGCTGCTGTGCGACTACGCCTTCGATGATGATCCGCACGCCGACGGCCTGGATCTGCTCAAGCGGCTGCGGCGCCAGCATCCGGCGATGAAGGTCATCTTCCTCAGTGCCCATGCCCAGCCGCAGATCATCTCCAGCGCACTGGAGCTGGGTGCGGCCGGTTTCATCGGCAAGAATCGCAGCGATTTCGTGAACCTGCCGCAAGCCGTCTGCAGTGTCCGGAACGGTCAGGTCTACCTGCCGCAGTCGCTGGCGTCGGCCTTGCTGGGCAGTCTCTTCAACGTCAACGCACGCCAGAGCGGACTGGCCCAATTGTCCGAGCGTGAGCTGGTGGTAGCGCGCATGATCTGCCAGGGGATGTCCATCAGCGCCATTGCCGAGCGGCTGCATCGCAGTCCCAAGACCATCAGCAACCAGAAGGTGGCCGCCATGAAGAAGCTGGGCGTGAGCAATGATGTTGAACTGAGCCGGGTCTTCCAGAACCTGGGCGACTGAGGCCATCCATGCCGCGCCAGATCCTTGCACTGTCGGAGCGCTATTACCGGCGGTTGCTGTATGGCTGCGCCAGCTTGCTGTCGGTGGCCATCGTCTGTGCCATGGTGTTTTTGGGCTATAGCGCCTTTGCGCAGTTCCGAGAGCGCCAGATCGGCAGCTTCACCAGCAAGCGCGAGCAGATCAAGTCGGAGGTGGATCGTCTCACCGCGCGTGTCATCCAGTTTGCCGAGATGTATGCCCGTCTGCAGCATCTCTATAAAAAGGAATTGCTGGTGCTCGACAGCTACAGCGAGCGCGTCGACCCGGGCGAGATGAGCCGCAGTCCGGAGAGCCTGACGGTGGTGCCCTTCACGCTGCTCATCCGCGGCGATACCGCGGCCGACCGCCAGCGCCTGGCCGCGCTGCTGCTCCTGTTACGGCAGGCGTCGGCCCTGCCGATGTTCAATCCGGCCGAACCCGGGGTGACACTGGACGGTTTCATCTATACAGCTGACGCCGGCTTTCTGGCGGTGTCACCGCCGCTGTCGAACGAGGAAGAACAACAGGTGCGCCAGCTCGGCACCTCGCCCTTCATCAGTGCCATGAGCGCACCGGTGGATGCCGCCTTCGCCGCCGAACGCGAACGTGCGGCGCGCGCCCAGGGCAGTACCGGCCAGCGCGTACTGTGGATGAGCCCGGCCTTCAGTGCGCCGCTGCTGCGTTCGGCGGTCACCCGGCTGGCCGTGCGGATCGCGCTGGACAAGGGTGATCAGGCAACGGCCGTGTTCTCGGTCCCGGCCAGCCAGTTCCGCCAGTTCTTCATGAAGGATGAAGAGATGCCCGGCCTGATGGTCTTTGAAGGGCAGGGCAGCACCCGCTTGCTCAGCGAGCCCGACCCTGGCGTCAGTGCACTGTTGATGCGTCACATCGAAGAGCATGTGCGGCATGTCATGGATCCGCATGATCACGTCGGTCATTTCCACGAGGATGGCAGCTTCTTCATTGCCCAGACCATCGAGGGCCCCGAATGGGTGGTGGTGCTTACCTTCACCTGGCACGACGTGCTGGCCGGTTTGCAGGGCAATTTCACCACCGGGGCATTCTGGGGCCTGTTTGCGCTGCTCTTCGTCTGGGCTGCCACCTTGTACTTCGACCGTTGCGTGATCGGTCCGCTGCAGAAGAAGGCGCTGGCCATGGTCGAAAGCCGCCAGTTCAGCCAGACCATCATCGATACCCTGCCGGTCGGAATCGCCGTCTATGCGCCCGGTTCCGGCGAGGTGGTGCTGCGCAATGCGGTCGCGGCGCGAATGCTGGAACAGTCGGCGTTGCCCAGCGCTTCCTTCTATGCGCAGATCCTCACGGCGGTGCGGGTGGGAGACAATCTGCGCCAGGCCATGATCGAGGCCGAGCTGCCTCTGCGCGATGGCGCGGTCAGCCATCTGGGCGCGGTCTGGTCACGCACGCGCTTTTCCGGCCAGGATGTGCTGTTGCTGGGCATGATCGACCTCAACATGCAGAAGGCCCACGAAGCGCTCATGCGCGAAGCCAAGAGCATGGCCGACCGCGCCAACCAGGCCAAGTCCATGTTCCTGGCCCAGGTCAGCCACGAGATTCGTACCCCACTGCATGGCGCCATCGGGCATATGGAGTTGCTGGCGCGCGAGGATCTGCTGCCACCGCAGCGGCAGCGCATCGAACTGATACGCCATGCCTTCGACATGCTCATGGGTCTGGTCAACGACATCCTCGACATCACCAAGATCGAGTCACAATCCATCACGCTGGCCTCGGAGACCTTGCAGGTCAACGACTTGCTGGAACAGTGCGCACAACTGTTCGCTCCGTTGGCGCTGGACAAGGGACTGGCGTTGCGCTGCCTGCCCTCGGTGGAGCTGGAACAGCCCTTGCTCGGAGATTCCCGCCGACTCATGCAGATCCTGCACAATCTCGTGGGCAATGCCGTGAAGTTCACCGCCCGGGGCGCCGTCACGCTGTCGGTCCGGCCGTTGCGCCGCGAACCTGCGCGCATGGTGCTGCGCTTCGAGGTCAGCGACACCGGTATCGGCGTCTCGACCGGTGCCCGCCAGCGCATCTTCAAGTCCTTGCAGCAGGCCGATGACAGCATCAGCCAGCGCTTCGGTGGAACCGGCCTGGGCTTGTCGTTGTGTCGCCGCCTGGCCGAGCTGATGGGTGGCGACATCACGCTCGACAGCGAGCTGGGCAAGGGCAGCGTCTTCGGTGCGCAAATCACCCTGTCGCTGCTCGATGCACGCCCCACACTGCCTGTCTTGCGCCCGCTGGCTGCTCAGATCGTGGTGCTGCATTGTCACGATGCGGACATGGCGGCCATGCTCCGTGACTATCTCACCAGCTGGGGTGCCGGGTGCAGTGATGCGGCCGAGTCGTACGGGGCGGCGATCCATCTGGTCGCACCGGACTGCGTGGACGACTTCATCGCCAGCGCACCAAGCCGCTCCATGCAGGCCGTGCTGATCTGCCCTGATGCAGTCCCTCTCCCCAGCCTCGCCGCTGGCTGGCGGCAGGTCAGTGCCTTCGACCGGCAGACCTGGTTGCGCGCGCTGGCCAGACAGCCAGCAACGTCGGATGCACCGCCTGCGCCGCAGGTGGTGAGCATAGCCAGCGGACTCGACGTGCTGGTGGTCGAGGATGACTATGTGAACCTGACCTTGATGCAGCAACAGTTGCAGACGCTGGGTTGTGCCTCCCCTCGTCTGGCACGCGATGGTCTGGAGGCGCTGGCGCAGTGGCAGATGCGTCCGGCCGATGTGCTCATCACCGACCTCGGCATCCCCGGTCTGGATGGCGTGGCGCTGGCCACCCGCGTGCGGGCGCAGCAGCCGCAGGCGCGCATCATCGCCACCACGGCGGCGGGTCCGGGCAGTCTGGCGCAATTACCGGCAGCGCTGTTCGATGCTCTGCTCACCAAGCCAGCTTCGCTGCAACAGATGCAGGAGGTACTGGCGGGGCTGCTGAACACGGCGCCAGCGCCCCTGGCGCCCGCTGTGCAGGCGCTCCCGGGCGATCCGTTCGAGCGGGTATTGCGGGAGGCTTTCCGGCAGAGCTGGCCGCTGGAAAAGGACAAGCTGCAGCAGGCCATCGATAGCGCTGACCGTGAGCGTGTGGTGCGCATCCTGCATCGTCTGCAAGGCGGGCTGCAAGCCCTGGGATGGGATGCCCTCGCTGCGCGCAGCATCGCACTCCAGCAAGCCGTCACGGCAGGTGAGAGCACGGCGCTGGCGGCCTGCATGCAGTGGATGCAGGCCATCGAGGCTGCGACCTGAGTGCGGTCGACGGGTTACGGTTCGCTGCCCTGCACCGATATTTTCAGCGTGTCACGCTGCGCGTCTGCTTGGGCAATTCGCCGAAGCGCTCGCGATAGTAGGCCGAGAATCGCCCCAGATGGCCGAATCCGAATTCAAACGCGGTATCGGTGATGTTGGCGCCGGGATGCGTGAGCAGTCGCTCGCGCACGGCGTCGAGCCGGATATTGCGCAGCAGGTCCATAGGCGCCACGCCATATTGCTGATGGCACAGCGCATTGAGCGCACGTACGCTCACGCCGGCCGCACCGGCCAGATCGGCCAGTGCCAGCGGCGCGCACAGGCGGCTGCGGATGTAGCGTTCCAGCATGTCCAGGCGCTGCAGCTTGCCTGCACCCACCAGGCTGTCTGCGGATTCGCTGGCCGCACGTTGACCGGCGGTGGAGGCATGCACCGGTTCGACCGTGCTGGTCAGTTGCGAGAGCAGGAATTGCGCAGCGCTGCGCTCGAAGTGCTGCACCCATTGCCCCTGTTCTGCCCCTTGAGCCGGCAAGGCCAGCACGCGCAGCAGTGACTGGATCAGCAAGTCCCAATAGGGGGCGGCCTGCTCGGGCAGCAGGAACACCGAGGGTACCTCCACAGGACCGCACTGGCCGATCGCGCGCAACTCCTCGAACAGTGCCAGCGGCACTTTCAGGATCAGTTGTTCGGAGCCTGCCTGCCACCACAGGCGCAGATTCCGTTTTGGTGCGATTAGCGCCGTCTGCCCCTGCGGGATGCACACCTTGCGGCCATCCGATTCGATCTCGGCACTGCCCGACAGGGTCATGTGTACCAGTGCGAAACCGTTGAAGGGGCGCGGACGCACGATCACCTCCGCGCCATACTTGAGCATGAAGATCTGCAACTGCTGGATCGCCGCCTTGAAGAGCACGGTATCGACATCGTCGCCCTTCCAGAACAGGTCATGTTCCGCCAGTTCATTGGCGACCTGGGCATGACAGTCGACCTTGCGGGTGGAGTGAAAAACGCGGCGACGATACAAGGGCTCCAGACTGAGCGCGTGGACAGTATTGAGCATGTTAACCTCTTAACGCGGCTCTTCCGCACGGGCCGGTGGCGGAAAAGCGGTGGTACCGGGTAGGGGTGCTGCTGCCAGCAGAGGGCGCGGGTGCCGGTCTGCCTTGCACCTTCATGGACGATGCGAACGGAGTGCGCGCTGTCTGCTTTCCCTCAGCCAGCGGCGGCTGCGTTCAGCCTCATGCAAGTGCAAGTTTCATGCCCGAGGTGGAAGGTCGTCGGCGGTGTGCAGGGCAAAGCGCGCCTGCGTGGGCGGGATGGATCATCTCGGTCTCCTCTACGGTCTTCTGGTCGGACCCTGCTGCCGTGGACGCGGGCCTCGTTGCTGTGGAGCACGGCTCTGCGGCCGGCTGATCGTCGATTCTATGCGGTCGGCGGATGAACGTACAATATCAGATCAGCATCATGGTATGCCTCGGAGGTAGTGTGGAACTGCGTCATCTCAAGTATTTCAATGCCGTCGCCAGCACGCTCAGTTTCAGCCGTGCAGCCGAACTGCTGCACATCGCCCAGCCGCCCCTGAGCCGGCAGATCCGCCAGCTGGAGGATCTGCTCGGCGCCGAGCTGATCGACCGTGCCTCGCGTCCGATTGCGCTCACCATGGCGGGCAAGTTTTTCTATGAACAGACCTTGCAGGTATTGTCCCGTCTGGAGCAGATCGAGGAAGGTACTCGCGTCATCGCCCGTGGCCAGCAGCACTGGTTCAACATCGGTTTCGTGCCCTCGGCGCTGTATGGCTTGCTGCCCGAGATGATCAAGCGTTTCCGCACCGACATGCCGGAAATTGAAATCGGATTTTCCGAGATCGTGACCATGGAACAGATCGAGGCGCTCAAGTCCGGGCGCATCGATGTCGGCTTCGGACGCCTGCCCATCAGCGACCCTGACATCCTCTGCGAGACCATCGTGGAAGAGCCACTGGTGGCGGTGTTCCCGCTGGGCCATGCGCTGCAGGCGCGCAGCAAGGTGACGCTGGCGCAGCTGGCCGAGGAGCGCTTCATTCTCTATCCGGCAAGACCGCGTCCGAGTTATGCGGATCAGGTGCTGGAGCTTTTTTCCAGCCGCGCCCTGCGCCCGACCATCGTCAAGGAAGCCAATGAAATGCAGACTGCCATCGGCCTGGTGGCAGCGGGTGTCGGGGTCACGCTGGTGCCGCGTTCGGTGCAGGGGTTGCACCGTTCTGACGTGGTGTATCGACCCTTGTCCAACAAGGGGGTGTACTCACCGGTGATCATGAATTTCCGCGCCAATGATCGTTCGTTGTTGCTGGAAAAACTGCGGACGACCGCAGCAGAAATTGCACGGATGCAGGCAGAGCAATACCCCTGAACACCCTCGCGCAGTGCGCGCCAGGCAAACTACGCGGGCCATGCAGCAGCATGGCCCGTGGTCTTTCCGGTCAGCGCTGGATTACGCGGCCAGACGCGGACGATTGATGTCGGCCTTGGGCAGGTCGTTCTGTTCCGGCAGCAGGTTGAAGTTGAACTCGATGGCATAGAAGGGCGAATCGACTTCGTGCTTGCGGATCTCGGTCGCATCGGTGACGTGCTTCAGTTCCGGCACCAGTCCCTCGCGGGTGGCGAAGGCGAAGTCATCCCACAGGTACGGATCACCGGCGATGTTGATCTGCGTGGTCAGCTTGCGATAGCCCGGTACCGTGACGAAGAAGTGGATGTGCGCAGGACGGCTGCCGTGACGGCCCAGCTTGTTGAGCAGGCGGTCGGTGGCGCCACCCGGCGGCACGCTGTAGCCGACCGGTACGCGGCTGCGGAAGCGATAGCGGCCTTGCTCATCGGTGCGGATGGAGCAGCGCAGGTTGAACGGGCTCTGCTCCGGATCGAAGAAGGAATAACGGCCCAGGTGGTTGGCGTGCCAGACTTCCACCAGCGCATTGGCCAGCGGCTTGCCGTGTTCATCGAAGACCTGGCCTTGCATGAAGAGGGTATCGCCCGGCTGGGGATCCTTGTCCATGCGCGCAAAGCCCTTCTGCTCGGGCGCGCCCGACACGTACAGCGGTCCTTCGATGGTGCGCGGGGTGCCGCCCTGCACGCCGCGGCGGGCTTCGGCTTCATCCATGCGCAGGTCGAGGAAGTGCTCGAAGCCCAGGCCGGCGGCGATCAGGCCGAACTCGCCCGACTTGCCGGCCGAGGTCAGATAATCCACGGCAGCCCAAAATTCTTCCGGCTGCACATCCAGGTCTTCAATCGTATAAAACATGTCGCGCACGAGGCGGTTGACGATGGTCTTGACACGCTGGTTGCCCTCCGCGAGTTCGGTGCTTTCGATTTTTTGCAGTACGGCGTCGATGGCTTTCTTGTCCACGTTGTCTCTCCTGTCTCTGGTTGGATATGTGTGGGGGGTGGGTGCAGTCGGTCCGGGCCGATGGATCAGGCGACGGAGACCAGCGGGGTCTTGCGGTCGCGCCGCAGCGCGTTGACGCGATCTTCATCCAGGCTGATGCCCAGGCCGGGACCGCTCGGCAGTTCCAGGGCGAAGTCGCGGTAACGCAGCGGCGTGGCCAGGATTTCTTCGGTCAGCAGCAGCGGGCCGAACAGTTCGGTACCCCAGGCCAGCGTGCCGAAGGTCGCAAACAACTGGGCCGAGGCCATGGTGCCGATGGCGCCTTCCAGCATGGTGCCGCCATACAGTTCGACCTGGGCGGCAGCGGCGATGGCGGCCACCTGCTGCGCACCGGCCAGTCCACCGGACTGGTTGATCTTCACGGCGAACACATCGGCTGCGCCCACGCGGGCCAGTTGATAGGCATCCTGCGGGCCATGCAGGCTTTCATCGGCCATGATGGCGATACGGTTCTTCTGGCGCAGGCGATACAGGCCGTCGTGATTGGTGGCGGCGATGGGCTGCTCCACCAGGTCCACGCCGGCATCGGCCAGCAGCTGCATGCCCAGCATGGCCTCGGTCTCGGTCCAGGCCTGGTTCACATCGACCCGCACGCTGCCGCGATCACCGAGTGCGCGCTTGATGGCGGCCACGTGGGCGCAATCCTGCTGCACGGTGCGCGCACCGATCTTGAGCTTGAAGATATTGTGGCGGCGCTGGGCCAGCATCTTTTCGGCTTCCTCGATGTCGCGCGCCGTGTCGCCGCTGGCCAGGGTCCAGGCGATGGGCAGGCTCTCGCGCACGCGGCCACCGAAGAGTGTGGACAGCGGCACGCCCAGGCGGCGCGCCAGTGCATCCGATAGCGCCGTCTCGATGGCGCATTTGGCGAAGCGGTTGCCTTGTACGTGCTCGGCAATGTGGTGCATGCGCGCGGCGACCTGGTTGGCATCGGCACCCAGCAGCAGCGGTGTGATGTAGGTGTCGATGTTGACCTTGATGCTTTCCGGGCTTTCTTCACCATAGGCCAGCCCACCGATGGTGGTGGCCTCGCCCCAGCCGGCCACGCCATCGTTGCCCGTGATGCGCACCAGCACCAGGGTCTGGCGGTGCATGGTGGTCATGGACAGGCGGTGCGGGCGGATGGTGGGAACGTCCAGTAGCAGAACCTCTACGGTTTCGATGGAGGTGGCGGGCAAGGTGGAATTCAAGATGCTGTCCGTGTAGAAAAAGAGGGCGAAAGCTGACAAGTGCTGACTCGAACTGGATGATAGAAACAAAGCTGCCCGAATGTCCAAGACCGATTCAGGCATGCTGCATACCTTTTGGGTATAACGTCGGGGAGCTGCAAAAAACGGACAATACTGCCCTTCAACTATGCAAATGGCGGATATTCGTTCTTGTGCAGCCTGCCTAAGATGGCTCATCGTCCAGCTCCCGCCTGGCATCCAACGATGAGGACTTCGCATGAGCACATCCACCCAACTCGAACAGCAAGGCTATGTACCGCTGGTGCAATTCCCCCGCACCGATGGTGCGCGCACGCCCTACAAGGTATTCAGCTCCAAGGAAGTCTATGATCTGGAGCAGGAACGCATCTACCGTGGTCAGACCTGGAGCTTCCTGGCGCTGGAAGCCGAGATCCCCAACAACGGTGATTACAAAAGCACCTTCGTCGGCGATACCCCGGTGGTAGTCACCCGCACCGAAGATGGCACCCTGGCCGCCTGGGTCAACAAGTGCTCGCACCGTGGTGCCATCGTCTGCCGTACGCCGCGCGGCAATGCCAGTTCGCACAGCTGTGCTTATCACCAGTGGAGTTTCGATGCGCGCGGCAACCTGCTGGGCGTCCCCTTCCGCCGTGGCCAGAAGGGCGCCACCGGCATGGCCAAGGACTTCGATCCCAAGTGCCACGGCCTGCGCCAGTTGCGCGTGGACAGCTACAAGGGCCTGGTCTTCGCCACCTTCAGCGAGACCGTGGAATCGCTGCCGGACTACATCGGCGCCGAGATGCGCCCGTGGATCGACCGCATCTTCCACAAGCCCATCGTCTACCTCGGCTGCACGCGCCAGTATTCCAAGTCGAACTGGAAGCTCTACCTGGAAAACGTCAAGGACCCGTATCACGCCAGCCTGCTGCACCTGTTCCACACCACCTTCAACATCTTCCGCGTGGGCATGAAGGCGCGCTCGCTGGCCGACAAGCATCACGGCCTGCACAGCATCATCACCGCCACCAAGAATGAAGTGGAGACGGCGGACGCCTACAAGCAGCAGGAGATCCGCTCCTTCGATGAGGGCTTCTCGCTGCAGGATCCGTCGGTGCTGGGCCAGATCAAGGAATTCGAGGAACTGACCACCAACCATATCCAGCCCATCTTCCCGCAGCTGGTGGTGCAGCAGATCCACAACACCCTGGTGGCGCGGCAGTTGCTGCCCAAGGGGCCGAGCAACTTCGAGCTGGTCTTTCACTTCTTCGGTTACGAGGATGACACCCCCGAGCTGCGCGCCCTGCGCATCAAGCAGGCCAACCTGGTGGGCCCGGCCGGCTACATCTCGATGGAAGACACCGAGGCCACCGAACTGGTACAGCGTGGTACCGCCCGCGATCCTGAGCATTGCTCGGTGATCGACATGGCGCGCGACAACCCTGACCAGGAAGACACATTGATTACCGAAAGCCTGATCCGCAAGTTCTGGATGGGCTACCAGAAACTGATGGGCTTCCCGTCCATCGAGAAGGCATGAGCGAGGCAAAGCAGATGCAAAACATGGAACAGATGAGCTTGTGGTTCGAGCTGCACCAACTGCAGGAGCGCTATGTGCATGCGCTCGACAATGACCGACTGGAACAGTGGCCGGATTTCTTCACCGACGATTGCCTGTATGAAATCGTGCCGCGCGAGAACGCCGATGCCGGCCTGCCCATCGGCATCATCTATTGCGACAGCAAGAAGATGCTGCAGGATCGCGTGCTCTCGCTGCGCCACGCCAATATCTACGAGGCGCACACCTATCGCCACATGAGCTCGGGGCTGGTGTTCACGCAGAACGCCGACGGGTCGGTGGATGCGCAATCGAGCTACGTGGTGGTACAGACCTTGCAGAACGGCGAGTCCTTCGTCTACCAGGCGGGCCGCTATGAGGACCGCGTGGTCAAGACCGAGGCAGGCTGGCGCTATGCCCGCCGCCGTGTGGTCTACGACACGCTGCGCGTGGCGACACTCCTGGCCACCCCGATCTGAGGCGGCCATGAGCGAGTGGTTCGATGTCGGCCATGCCGATGATTTCGCCGAGGGCGAAGTGGCCGCAGCCCGCGCGGGCAGCCAGGCGGTGGCGGTGTTCCGCCTGGGCGAGGAAATCTTCGCGCTCAAGGACTTGTGTACCCACGGCAATGCCAAGCTCTCGGATGGTTACGTGGAGGACGGCTGTGTTGAATGTCCTCTGCATCAGGGCTTGTTCGATATCCGCAGTGGTGCGCCGCGCTGTGCGCCGGTGACCGAGGCGGTGCGCAGCTTCCCGGTGCGCGTGGTGGCAGGCCGGGTCGAGATCGGCGTGGGCGGGGAGGGCGAGGCCGCCCCAGCAGCGAGTACCGCACCGGCATTGCAGCAAGTGCAGGCCACGCTGGAAGGCATCACGCGCGCCGCCCCGGATGTGGCGATCCTGCGCCTGCGCTGTGCGGTACCCTTGTCCTATCGCGCTGGCCAATACATCGACCTGTTGCTCGAAGACGGCCAGCGCCGCAGCTATTCCATGGCGACTTATGCCCGGGACGGCAGTGACCTGCTGGAGCTGCATGTGCGCCACCTGCCCGGCGGACTCTTCACGGACCGCCTTTTCAACGGCATGCAGCCGGGGCAGCCGTTCTCGATCGAAGGACCCGCTGGCAGCTTCTTCATGCGCGAGGGCAGGCAGCCGGTGATCCTCCTGGCCAGTGGCACAGGATTTGCTCCGGTCAAGGCACTGGTGGAAGAGGCCATCGCTACCGGCAGCACGCGTGCGATGCGTCTTTACTGGGGCGGCCGCCGTGCCGCCGACCTGTATCTGGATGCACTGTGCCGCGACTGGGCGGCGAGCCTGCCGTGGTTTGACTACGTGCCGGTACTCTCGGAGGCCGATGCCGCCAGCGGCTGGAACGGACGCACCGGCTTGGTCCACCAGGCCGTGATGCAGGATGTGCCGACGATGCAGTCACATCAGGTCTATGCCTGTGGCGCGCCGGTCGTGGTAGAGTCAGCGCGGCGCGATTTTACGGCCAGCTGCGGCCTGCCCGGGACAGCTTTCTTTGCGGATGCCTTCGTCTCTAAAGCAGACCTGCGGAAATAGTTATTCCAGCCGGGGCGGGCGGTGAAATCCAGGTTTCACGCGCCGCTGCGTTTCCAGCTTCACACCGAATTCAAACCAAAGAATCTAGAGGGGAATCCAGGCATGAATCGACTCACTAAAGTGGCAGGTGCGGTAATGATGGCGATGGCGGCGGGTGCAAGCCTGTCCGCGCAGGCGGCCGATGTGGTGAAGGTGGGTTTCCTTACCACCCTGAGCGGCCCGGCCAGTGCGCCCGGCGTGGATGAGCGCGAAGGCTTCATGCTGGCCATGAAGATGCTGGGCAACAAGCTCGGCGGCGTGCCTGCCGAAGTCATCGTGGTCGATGACCAGTTCAGCCCCGATGCCGCCAAGCAGGGCGCGGACCGTCTCATCAAGCGCGAGAAGGTCGATATCCTCAGTGGCTTCGTCTATTCCAACATCCTCTTGGCGGTGGCCCCGGCGGCCTTCGCCAGCAAGACCGTGGTGGTCAGTGCCAATGCCGGTCCTGCGCAACTGGCCGGTGCCGGCTGCAATCCCTATTTCTTCAGTGCCAGCTACCAGAACGATGCGGCTCATGAAGCGGCCGGCAAGCTGATGGCCGACAAGGGCTACCAGCGTGTGGCCATCATCGCTCCCAACTATCCGGCGGGCAAGGATGCCTCGGCTGGTTTCAAGCGTTTCCTGAAGAAGGATCCCGCGCTGGAACTCTTTCCCAAACTCGGCCAGCTTGATTTCGCCACCGAGATCGCGCAGTTGCGCGCGGCCAATATCGATGCCCTGTATTTCTTCCTGCCGGGCGGCATGGGCGTGAACTTCGTCAAGCAATACGCGGCCGCCGGCATGGATACGAAGATCGTGCGCGTGATGCCCGCCTATGACGCCGACCAGCAGATGCTCTCCAACGGCGACCTGATCGCGGGTGTGGCCAACACCGGCCAGTGGTCGGCCGACCTGCCCAATGAACAGAACCGCGCCTTCGTGGCGGCCTATGTCAAAGAGTATGGCCACCAGCCGTCGATGTTCGCCTCCCAGGCCTATGACGCGGCCATGCTGATCGACAGCGCCGTCAAGGCCATTGGTGGCAAGGTCGAGAATCGCGAGGCGCTGATTGCGGCCATCAAGGCGGCCAACTTCAAGTCGGTGCGCGGTGGCTTCAAGTTTGCGGCCAATCACTTCCCGATCCAGAATCAATATGCCCGGGTGGTGACCAAGGCGGCTGACGGCAAGTACGTCAACAACATGACGCAGACGCTCTTGCCCGATCACGTCGACGCCTATGTCGGTCAATGCAGGATGCCTTGAGGATGGTGCACCTTGGGTAATCTGATCTTCGAGCAGGTGCTCAACAGCCTGCAGTTCGGCGTTATGCTGTTCCTGATCGCTTCGGGATTGACGCTGATCTTTGGCGTGATGAACTTCGTGAACCTGGCGCACGGCAGCTTCTTCATGATCGGCGCCTACGTGGCGGCGGTGGTGGCCGGGGCCAGCGGCTCGTTCTGGCTGGGCCTGCTGGTGGCCTTGCCAGTCACGGCGGCGCTGGGCTTTATGCTGGAGTGGCTGGTGTTCCGGCGACTCTACAAGAAGGACCATATGGTCCACGTGCTGGCGACCTTCGCCTTCATCCTGATCTTCAATGATGGCGTGCGCATGATCTGGGGGCCGCAGCCATTGCCGCTGAACATGCCGCCGGCCTTCGCCGGTCCGGTCAATTTGTTCGGACTGCCCTATTCCAGCTATCGCCTGCTGGTGATGGCAGTGGGCGTGGTGGTAGCCGTGGCGCTGTATTTCCTCATCAACCGCACGCGCATCGGCATGTGGGTGCGCGCCGGGGCCAACAATCTGGAGATGGTCACAGCCATGGGTATCAACATCCGTCTGCTGTTCCGGCTGGTGTTCAGCTTCGGGCTGCTGCTGGCGGCGCTGGCCGGGATCATGCTGGGCCCGCTGGTGGCGGTGCAGGCCGGCATGGGGGATGACGTGCTGATCCTGGCCTTCGTGGTGGTGGTCATCGGCGGCATCGGTTCGGTGCCGGGCGCGGCCATCGGCGCACTCATCGTGGGCGTGGTCGATACGCTGGGACGCAGCCTGCTGCCGCAGCTCTTCGCGCTGTTCCTGAGCGCCGATGCAGCGGCCTCGGTCGGCCCCGCGCTGGGCTCGATGATGATCTACCTGGTGATGATCGCGGTGCTGTTCTGGCGCCCCAGTGGTCTGTTCCCTGCCCGTACCTGAGGAGTGTCATGCGGCGTCTTTTCGTTCCCCTGCTGATTGTCCTGGCGGTGCTGCTGCCACTGCTGGCGCAGGCCAGCGGCATGGAGTACTACATCGGCGTGCTCACCCGCATCCTGATCTTCGCGATGGTGGCGGCCAGCCTCAATTTCATTCTTGGCTACGGTGGCATGGTCAGCTTTGGTCATGCGGTGTTCTTCGGGCTGGGCGCGTATGTCACGGCCATCGCCAGTTTCCATGGCCTCACCAGCGCCTGGCTGATCTGGCTGCTGGCAGCGCTGGTGACGGCCCTCGTGGGCGTGGTGATTGGCGTGATCGCACTGCGCACACGGGCAGTGTATTTCATCATGATCACCATGGCGCTGGCGCAGTTGTTCTACTACTTCTTCGTCGGCTTCCGGTATTACGGCGGTGATGATGGCCTGCAGGTCGCGGCGCGCCCGTTGCTGGGTTTCGGGCTCGACATGAGCGGCGACAACGCCTTCTATTGGGTGGTGCTGGCCTGGCTGGTGGCCAGCCTGGTGCTGCTGCAGCGGCTCCTGGCCTCGCGCTTCGGACTGGCCTTGAATGCGATCCGGCAGAATGAAAGGCGCGCCTTGGCCATCGGCTATCCGGCGCTGCGCTACAAGCTGGCCGCGTTCGTCATCGCAGCGGTCATTGCAGGACTGGCCGGCAGCCTCATCGGCATGAGCAATCTCTTTGCCAGCCCCAAGCTGTTGCACTGGTCGCAGTCCGGCATCCTGCTGGTGATGGTGGCGCTGGGCGGGGTCGGGTATTTCTACGGTGGCCTGCTGGGCGCGGCTGCTTTCTTGTTGCTGGAGGAAGTCTTGTCCACCCATTTTGAATACTGGCAGATCCATGTCGGCCTGATCCTCTTGCTGGTGGTCATGGTGGCACCGCGCGGCATCAGCTCGCTGGCCTCCATCGGCGAGACCCTGAAGAAGGGAGAGCAGCATGGTGCATGAACAGGCAGCGCCTGCCCTCGCGGTCAAGGGCCTGAAGAAGAACTACGGTGGTCTGGCGGCCACGCGTGATGTGGATCTGGAGATTGCGGCAGGACACGTCCACGCCATCATCGGCCCCAACGGCGCAGGCAAGACGACCTTGCTGTCGCTGCTGTCCGGTGCACTGGCCGCCGATGCTGGCGAGGTCTATCTGTTCGGCCAGCCCGTGCATGTTCATGCCGAACAGGCGCGCGTGGCAGCGGGATTGGTGCGCTCGTTCCAGATCACCAGCGTGTTCGATGAACTGAGCGTGCTGGAGAACCTGCAGGTGGCGGTGCAGCGCGGACAGCATCGCAGCTATGGTTTCTTCCATGCCAGCGCCACTGATCGGGCGGTCCGCGAGGCGGCGATGACGGTGGCGCGGCGCGTGGGACTGGAGCAGGTGGCGCATCAGTTGTCGTCGCAACTGTCGCATGGTGCGCGGCGGCGGCTGGATGTGGGCCTGGCTATCGCCTGCGGTCCGCGTGTGCTGTTGATGGATGAACCGATGGCCGGCATGGGGCATGAGGAGTCCGGCGACATGATCGCGCTGATCCAGTCCCTCAAGCAGGAGCTGACGGTGGTGCTGGTGGAACATGACATGGAGGCCGTCTTCGCCCTGGCCGACCGCATGACGGTGTTGGTGCAGGGCGCGGTGCTGGCCACTGGCAGCGTGGAGGAGATTCGCGCCAATGCCGAGGTCAAGCTGGCCTACCTGGGCGAGGAGGAAACGCCATGAGCGCATTGCTGGAAGTGGAAGGGCTGACCGGGGGCTATGGCGCGAGCCAGGTGCTGTTCGGGATCGACATGCAGGTCAGGGAAGGCGAGGTGGTGACGCTGCTCGGTCGCAATGGCATGGGCAAGACCACCACGCTGCGCACCATCCTCGGATTGAATCGTCCGACCGGCGGCGTGGTGCGCTTTCGTGGCGAAGCCATCCACAGCGCCAGTGCCGATGCGATTGCCCGGCGCGGCATCGCCATCGTGCCGGAGGGGCGGCAGATCTTCAGGAACCTGAGCGTGGAAGAAAATCTTTCCGCCTTCGCGGCGCGCCGTAATGGCCGCGACAATCCCTGGACGCTGGAAAAGATTTATCAACAGTTTCCGCGCCTGAAGGAACGTCGCCACAATGGCGGCGGCCAGCTCTCGGGCGGCGAGCAGCAGATGCTGGCCATCGGCCGTGCACTGATGACCAATCCGCATCTGCTGATCCTCGATGAAGCCACCGAAGGTCTGGCACCGCTGGTACGGGAAGAAATCTGGGCTTGCCTGAAAGCCTTGCGCGAGTATGGGCTGACCATCATCGTCATCGACAAGTACATCAAGCGTCTGATCGGCTTTGCTGACCGGCACACCATCCTCGAAAAGGGCAAGGTGGTCTGGCAGGGGGATTCGGCGCAGCTGTCGGTACAGACGGAATTGTGGGATCAGTATCTGAGCGTGTAGGACGCTTGTTGCGCGGATATTGATCCATTAACGCAGGTTTAATGCTGTTGCAAACAGCGTTAAGGAAAACTGAATGCTCCCCAATCAAGTCAAGACGGACGCTCGCCGCGTTGTTTGTCCCATCGCCGAGTGCGAAGCGGGTTACAACCTCAAGGCGGCCTTTCCGGATTTTCCGCAGGTGCTGCAGCAGTGGCAGCAGGCGACCGCCGCCATTGCCAATACCTTGCTGACCGAGTCCGACATCGCCTACGGTGATGCACCGCTGCAGCGTTTCGATTTCTATCGGGCGGCAGGGGCGCAGCGGCCCTTGCTGGTCTTCATTCACGGTGGCTACTGGCAGGGTGGCGACAAGCGCGATATCGGTTTCATCGCCACGCCCTATGTCGAGGCGGGCATCAGTGTGGCGGTGATCAATTATTCGCTGGCGCCGCAATCGCGCATCGAGGACATGGTGGCGGAGGTGCGGGTGTTTCTTGCCACCCTTGCGCAGCAGGCGGATCGACTGGGCATCGACCTCAACCGCGTCTCGCTGATGGGGCATTCGGCAGGCGGTCATCTGGCGGCCTTCGTTGCCGCGCAGGCGGGCGCGTTGCCGGTGCAGGCCGTATTTGCCATCAGTGGCGTGTTCGATCTGGTGCCGTTGATTCCGACTTCACTGAACAAGGCGCTCACGCTGGATGAGCCGCGGGCGGATGCGCTCTCGCCGGTGCTGCAGGCCGGGCCCGCGGGTACGCGCGTGCATACCATCATCGGTGAACTGGAGACTGAGCAGTTTCACCTGCAGGCGGCCGTGATGGCCAATTGCTGGTCGCAGGTGGTGGCGCATCACGTGGTGCCGGGGACGCATCATTACACGGTGCTGTTCCCTCTGGCTGATGGAGACAGTCCGGTGTGCCGTGCCGTGATCGCGGAGATCCTGCGCTAAGGCTGCCGCCGCGTCATACCCTGCCATTGCCCGGCAGACGCCCCACGCGTCCGCCGGAGCAGGGCGTCCCGACCCTCGATTGACTCCGTCCCGCTCGGAACGTTGTCCCCACATCTCCCCGGTCACATTCCCCCTGCACCTCCTCCCTCTCCGATGGAGCAAGGCTGGCCCCAGCCTTCCTGTCTCATTTTGGCTCAGCCGGGCATGGTAACTTGCATAATGATAGTTGATTGCGTATAGTAACTTTCAAAATAGAAGTTACATATTCCGAAGGACGTTGCCGCTGCTCATTGATGGGCCGCGTCACTTGGCAATGCTTCCCGCGCCGCCGTTATTTTTTTCTTTCATCGATCTTTGCAAGGAGCTGTGCCATGGCGACACCTACCTCACCCGATCCCGCACCCCAGGCGGTCCGCAAGCCCATGGCGGGGCGGCTGCATGTGGGGTTGGCCGTAGGGGCGGCGGCAGCCATCGTGCTGATCTTCTATGGATGGCATTGGTGGCAGCACGGGCGCTTCATGGAGGACACTGACGACGCCTATGTGGGCGGCGACATCACCGTCATCAGTGCCAAGGTACCGGGCTACATCGCGGCCGTACAGGTGACCGACAACCAGTTCGTGCACGCCGGAGACCTGCTGGCCAAACTCGACGACAGCGACTACCGCGCCGCCCTGGCGCGTGCCGAAGGCGGGGTGGCGGCACGGCAGGCCGAGATCGCCAACCTGGAGGCCACGCGCGCAGTGCAGACCGCCCTGATCGCGCAAGCCCGTGCCGGGGTCGACGCCAGCCAGGCCGAGCTGGTGCGGGCGCAGGACGATGACCGTCGCTTCGAGCGCCTGGTCGACCGCGCAGCCGTTTCGGTGCGGAGTGCCCAGAAAGCTGCGGCCGATTTCCGCCAGGCCGCTGCCAACAGCCAGAAGGCGCAGGCTGGCCTGGCCGTGGCGACGCGCCAGCTGGAAGTGATCCAGACCCGGCGCCAGCAGGCCGAGGCCGGACTGGCCCAGGCCCGGGCCGAGCGGGAAGCGGCGCAACTGAACCTGCGCTATACCGAATTGCGCGCGCCCATCGATGGCGTGGTCGGCAATCGCCGCGCCCGCACCGGGGCTTATGCCGCCACGGCCAGCCAGTTGATGGTGATCGTGCCGGCGCGCGGACTGTGGATCGATGCCAATTTCAAGGAAAGCCAGTTGGCCGGGATCCGTCCCGGCAATCCCGCCACGGTCGAGGCCGATGCGATTCCCGGCCGTGTCTTCCATGGTCATGTAGCCAGCGTGGCGCCGGCCACCGGCGCGCAGTTCAGTGTCCTGCCGCCGGAAAACGCCACCGGCAACTTCACCAAGATCGTCCAGCGGGTGCCGGTGCGCATCCTGCTCGATAGCGCGGACGGCGTGCTCGACGCCTTGCGACCCGGGCTGTCGGTGGTGGCCAGGGTGGACCGCCGGGGCCAGGGTTCATGAACGCGGCCAGTGCAGCGGCGGCGCGGCTGATCCAGCCGTCGCAGATGAGCACGTCCTCCAAGGTGTTCGCCTTTGGCGTGATGTGCATCGGCATGTTCGTGGCCTTGCTGGATATCCAGATCGTGTCGGCTTCGTTGCGCGACATCGGCGGCGGGCTCTCGGCCGGCAATGATGAGACGACCTGGGTGCAGACCAGCTACCTGATCGCCGAGATCATCGTCATCCCGCTCTCGGGATGGTTGACGCGCACCATGTCCACGCGCTGGCTGTTCGCTTTCTCGGCGGCCGGTTTCACCCTCACCAGCCTGCTGTGCGGCCTGGCGTGGAATATCCAGAGCATGATCGTGTTCCGGGCCCTGCAGGGTTTCCTGGGCGGCTCGATGATTCCTACCGTGTTCACCACGGCCTTCGCTTTTTTCGACAACAAGCAGCGCGTGATCGCCGCCTCCACCATCGGTGCCATCGCCTCGCTGGCACCGACGCTGGGCCCCACCGTCGGCGGCTGGATTACCGACCACTACAGCTGGCACTGGCTATTTTTCATCAACCTGTTGCCGGGCATCTTCATCACGCTCACCGTCCCGCGCCTGGTGCGCATCGACCTGCCGGACTGGTCGCTGTTCCGGCGCGCCGACTATCCGGGCATCCTGCTCATGTCGCTCTTCCTCGGTTGCCTGGAATACACGCTGGAAGAAGGTCCGCGCTGGGACTGGATGAGCGATCCGGCGATCGCCACCACTGCCTGGGTAGCGGGAGTTTCGGGCGTGCTCTTCGTCTGGCGCAGCCTCAGTGCGGCCGAACCGGTGGTGGACCTGCGGGCGCTGAAGGAACGCAATTTTGCGCTGGGATGTTTCTTTTCCTTCGTCACCGGCATCGGCATCTTTGCCACCATCTACCTCACGCCGCTGTTCCTGGGCCGGGTGCGTGGCTTCAGTGCGCTGCAGATCGGGCTGGCGGTGTTTTCCACCGGGCTGTTCCAGATCATGTCCATCCCGCTCTATGCCTGGCTCACGCGCCACCTTGACCTGCGCTGGATCATGATGATCGGCCTGGCCCTGTTCACGCTGTCGATGTGGCAGTTCGTTCCCATCACGCATGACTGGGGCTGGGCCCAGCTGCTGCTACCGCAAGCCCTGCGCGGCGTTGCCCAGCAACTGGCGGTGCCGCCGACGGTGACGCTGACCCTGGGCAGCCTGGCCCCGGCGCGGCTGAAGTTCGCTTCGGGGCTGTTCAACCTGATGCGCAACCTGGGGGGCGCCATCGGTATCGCCCTGTGCGCCACCATCCTCAATGACCGGACCAACCTGCACTTCATGCGGCTGGCCGAGCACCTCAACGGCGTCAATGAGGCCATGCTGCAATGGCAGGGTATATTGGCTGGCGACCTCGCGTCCCAACTGGGCGATGTCCTAGCGGGCCAGGCGGCGGCCTTGCGGCAGCTGTGGCAGCTTACCTATCGCGAGGCATTGACAATGACCTTTGCCGATGCTTTCCTCGCCGTGGGCTGCTGTTTCGTGATCGCTACACTGATGGTGCCGTTCATGCGCAAGGTGGCGCCGCCCAAGGCACCCTCGGCCGATGCGCATTGAGCTTCATGCAGATCTTGGGCGTGGCACAATGCGGGGCCTCCTGCGGGGCCGGCCGAAAAGCTTGGCGGGCCGGGCGGCAGACGATGGTAGAGCCAAGCAATGGAGAGCAAGACATGCAGCGCAAGCGTTTTGATGACATGCAGTGCCCGATCGCCCGCTCGCTGGATCGCGTGGGCGAGTGGTGGAGCATCCTGATCTTGCGTGACGCTTTCTACGGGCTCACGCGCTTTGATGAATTCCAGAAGCACCTGGAGATTGCGCCCAACATCCTCACGCGCCGCCTGGCGGGGCTGGTGGAAGAGGGCTTGCTGGAGAAGGTGCTGTATTCGGAACGGCCTCCCCGTTACGAATACCACCTCACGCCGCGCGGCCGGGATTTCCGGCCGGTGCTGCTGGCTCTGCTGCAGTGGGGTAACAGCCATTTCGCGCCGGAAGGGCAGAGCGTGATCCTGACCGATATCGAGACCGGCAAGCAGGCCATCCCGCTGATGGTGGATGCCGAGACCGGCAAGCCCATCACGGCGGCCACGCACATCATCGCTGAAGGTCCGGCCGCCGGCGAGAAGATCCGGCGCCATATTGCCGAGCTGGTGGCCCGGCGTACCGGCAAGCCGGCCTGAGCCGGCCTCAGGCCGAGGTAGTGGTGCTATGCGTGGATGAATCTCATGCTGGCAGCGCTTTGAAGATGAGGTCTGCGAGTTCTTCCGCTTTTTTGTAGTTGGTAGCGTAGAGCGTGTAAAACGCATTGAGGCACGCACTGAACTGGTGTGTAGGGCTGCGCATGCTGTCTATTTTCTTTGCAGCCCGATCTTTCTTTATCTGGTTGGCATTGCTGTTGAATATCTCCAGCGCATCCCAGAGATTGGTGATTTCTTCCGAGCGGCGCAGAACCAGATCTTCATGATTGAGCTGGAAGAAGGCAATGTTGGTGACGGCGCGTTCGTGCTTTGGTCCCGAAGGATACCTGGCTTGGGCCAAGGGACCGTCGAAGGTGATGAGGTCTTCCGGATCGTCCGGATCCACTGATGCGATCGGATAGCACAGCAAGGGCAGCTCACTTCGCATCTGCTCGGGAAATCCGCCGTCGACGTTGCGCTTTCCCCGCACCGGGAAGTAATTGGACTTCAGGGTCGAATTGCAGCGGGTGCAGGCGATGGCATAGTTGTGCGGGTGATACGCCAGCAGGTAATAGCCCTTTTCGCTGTCCGCGCCGAGTGGCCAGGTGTCCGGAAAATCCTTCCAGTATTCGACCTTGCGGTCGGGCCAGCGCTTGACACTGCTCTTGGGGCGGTAGTGCTCGACCTCATGCACCTTGCTGGCCAGCATGGCGCCTTGCAGCTTGGTTTCGCAATAGGCGCATTTTTCATGCTGTAGCGTGATGTAGACCTGCTTGATCTGGCCCCAGAACTCGGTGCCGCCGGTATAGTCGCCTGTCGATGCGTAATCCTTGGTGCGCGCTTCTGCCCTCGAGATCCAGGTTGCATTCCTGGCGTTGATGAGGGCGAGCAGATCCTCTGATGCGATAGGGTAGCGGATCATGCCTCACCCCTTGCGCTTGGCCGTGGCGCGTGTCGAACGTGCCGAACCCGTTGTCTTCCCGGAGGTGGCTGCAGCTTTCGGCGCGCCCTCTGCCAGTAGCCTGAGATAGCTGGCCGATGCACCCTTGGTGCCGGAGGCGGCCGCGCGCGCAAGCTGTGCGAGCTGTTCGGCTGTCTCGGGAGCCCGTGTGCTTTGCAGGCCGAAGTAGGGCGAGAGCAGGATTTGTTCAGCACTGCGGCCATGGACCCTGTCAGCGGATTGCGTCACCTCGACGGCATTGTTTTCCGCCCTGAGCGTGAACAGGTTGCCAGCTTCAAGCGAGCCCACTACCAGCGGACTATGTGTGGTCACGATGAACTGCACATTGGGCAGAGCCTCGGCCAAGGTTGGTACGACCACCTTTTGCCATTCCGGATGCAGGTGGAGATCGATTTCGTCGATCAGGACCACACCGTGCATGTCGCGTAGCATCAAGCCCTTGCCGATGCCCATGCATACATGGAAAAGCATGTCGCCAATCCATCCGACATAGGCCTTGTAGCCGTCCGAGAGCGCGCGAAACGGCAGGGCCACGCCATTCATTTCGAAGAGATGCTCGCGCGTGGCGGAAACCTTGGTGGATTTTGCCTGCATGCGGCAGGCATCGGGCAGCAAGCGGTTGATCAGGTTGACGACCTGTTTGTAACGTCCCTTGTTGGCATCTTCGTACTGTGGCAGCCAGTACGACAGCGGCACCAGGCTGACGTGGTCCTCGAACAAGCTTGCCACGCGTTCATACTTGCGCTGGCGCGACTTCAAGCGTGCGCTTTCATCCACGCGCGAGGACGCCTCGACGCGTCTTGTCGCGCCGTAGCCCGCGACGAAAAATGCAGGGTCGGATTCTTCGAACTGTGCTGCCATCAGTTTTTTTTCCATCCCTTTCGGCGACACCTCGCAGGACAGGATCTCCGCCGATCCGACGGCACGGATTTCAGAGGTCAGCTTGATGGCTGTCGAGCGCGACCTTGAGGTCACGGTCAATTCATCCGGGCCGAGAATGACGTCTGCCTCGATCTGGGCGTGATCGGAAAGCCTGGGGCGCTTCGTGGAGCGAACGGGCTGCGTCCACCCGTCAGGTCGGCGGATGAGGCCGTCGGCAACGAAGCCGGACGAAGTGCTGAGCAAGGGACCGAGGGTGGACAATGTCGCCGCGCGCAAGATAGAGGTCTTGCCGAAGCCGTTGCCACCGAGAATGACGTTGACGTTGGGATATTTCAGCCCGGTATCGCCTGGCTTGTTCAGTGCTAAGGTGGCAGATGATATCGAGCGCAGATTCTTGATCGTCAGGGACTTGATATGCATGGGGGCTCCAGGGCACAACCGGGTCGTCAATGGAGTGCCATTGTCGGTGATCGCTAGCCGATAGTCCACTTCCGTGTCGCCCCCGCGCAGGCGGAAAGCCGGTGTCTTGCGCAGCTTGGCGGTGCGGGTCGGCGGGTGGCGTCCCCAGGCCCCTGCCTTGGCAGGGGCGACAGGAACTTACTTCGCCGAGAGCATGCGCTCCACATACCGCGCAATGAGGTCGATCTCCAGGTTGACCTTGCTGCCCGCCTTCAGGTGCTTGAGGGTGGTCACTTCCACGGTATGCGGAATCAGGTTGATGGAGAAGCGGCAGGCGTCGGCCAGGTCTTCCACGCGGTTGACCGTCAGCGACACGCCATTGACCACGATCGACCCCTTGTAAGCCAGGTACTTGCCCAGGGCCTTGGGGGCATCGACGATCAGCTCGCGCGATTCACCCACCGGCTCGAAGGAATACACCTGTCCCAGGCCATCGACGTGGCCGGAGACCAGGTGGCCACCGAGGCGCTCGGCCAGGGTCAGGGCCTTTTCCAGGTTGACTTCGCCGGGAACGTCCAGCCCTGCCGTCAGGCGCAGGCTTTCACGGGAGACATCGACGGTGAAGCCGCGCTCGGTCTTCTCCACCACGGTCATGCAGGCGCCATTGAGCGCAATAGAATCACCCAGGCCGACATCGGCCATGGGCAGGGCGCCCGCATCGATGGTCAGCCGAACACCGGCCTCGGGGCCAGCTGCCAAGGGGGTCACGGAGGTGATGGTGCCGACGGCGGCAACGATTCCTGTAAACATGATTCAGTCCTGATACAAAAAATCTGAAATAAAAAGCAAAAAATCACTTACGCGAAACGGGCAAGGATACGCAAATCCGGCCCGACCTGCTTGACCTCGTGGAAGTGGATGCCGATCTTGCCCGACAGGTCTTCCAGCGGCGGCAGCTCGAACATGTTGCGGCCATCGCCGATCAGGGCCGGGGCCAGGTAGACCAGCAGTTCATCCACGCAGCCTTCGCGGATCAGGGCGCCGTTGAGCTTGGCGCCGGCTTCCACATGCAGTTCATTGATCTGCCGCTGCCCCAGTTCGCGCACCAGGCCGGGCAGGTCGACCTTGCCCTCGGCGTTGGCCAGCAGGATCACCTCGGCGCCTTCGGCTTCGAGGGCGGCGCGTTTCTCGCGGTCATCGGTGGCCGTGAAGACCCAGGTATTGCCACCCTGGATGACGCGCGCCTCGGGCGAGACGATCAGCTTGCTGTCGACCACGATGCGGCGCGGCTGGCGCGGGGTGTCGATGGCGCGTACGGTCAGTTGAGCATCGTCTTTCTGGATGGTGCCGATGCCGGCCAGGATGGCGCAGGCGCGGGCGCGCCAGATGTGGCCATCATCGCGGGCGGCCTGGCTGGTGATCCACTGGCTCACGCCATTGTGCAGGGCGGTCTTGCCATCCAGACTGGCGGCGCTCTTCATGCGCACCCAGGGGCGGCCGGTGCGCATGCGATGCAGGAAGCCGATGTTGATCTCGCGCGCCTCTTCTTCCAGCAGGCCGCAGGCCACCTCGATGCCGGCCGCCTGCAGGCGGGCCAGGCCCTGTCCGGCTACCAGCGGATTGGGATCGGCGATGGCCGCCACCACGCGCGCCACGCCGGCACGAATGAGTGCATCGGCGCAAGGCGGGGTGCGGCCGAAATGGCTGCAGGGTTCCAGCGTGACATAGACGGTAGCGCCGCGTACGTCAGCACCGCGCGCGGCGGCGTCGGCCATGGCCTGGATCTCGGCATGGTGACCGCCGGGCGGCTGGGTGAAGCCGGCGCCGATGATGCGCCGCTCCTTGACGATGACGCAGCCCACGCGCGGGTTGGGCGTGGTGTCGAGCATGCCGAAGCCGGCCTGCAGCAAGGCCAGCGCCATGGCTTGCTGGTCATTCTCGATATCGAACTGGTAGAGCGGGTCGGCGGTGGAAGTCATGGTGAGCAAAAAAGAAAAAGGCTGCAGGGCCTGCCACGGGCGAGGCCGGATGCCCGTCAATATACACGGCTTTGCGCGATCATCCGCAAGGCTGTCTGCGCCTGCTTCACTCGGTGGCGGCCTGGCTGCACTCGATGTCGATCACCGGATTGCAGATCCGTACCCGACCCAGGAAATTGATCACCACGGCGCGTGAATTCACGCCGCCGCTGAAATACCAGGTGCCGCGCGTGACCGGCTGGCCGTCCGGTTGATAGGCCACCAGCTCGCCGCCGACGGTATAGGCCACGGCGATGCCGGCGTCCAGGGCGGAATGGCGAGCCACCACCTGTTGGCCGACCTGGATCTCCCATCCGCTTTGCCAGTCGCGCCCGTCACGCGGACGCATCTCGGCGCGGCGACCGGCGCGCAGGGCCTCCGAGCGGGTCAGTTGCACGGCGTGGAAGAAATCGCTGCCGGCGGCGGCCAGTTGGTGTTCGCTGGCCAAGTGTCGCAAAGTCGGCAGGCCGACCCCCAGCACCAGGGCGGCAATGAGCAAGGTCACCATCAGCTCGATGAGCGTAAATCCTGTTGCACGCATGGAGTCACCAACACTCCTTGCCGTCAGCGCGGCGGTTGCCCCGGCTGTCGGCCTGCAGCACGCCGCACTGACGATCCTCATAGCCGCTGTTGACGCCACTGCCTCCGGGCGTGGCCGTGACCAGCACGCAGCTGGAGAGATCCTCTTCCTCGCAGGCTCTTGCCGACAGAGCATAGGCGCTGGTCTGCGGGGTGGCACCGGAATACCACTTGAATCCCTGCGCCGCGTTGCCCGGCTGGAATGCCCGGTAGCGGTGCTGGTAGGCATGGTGGCGTTCCTGTTGCAGCAGCACGTGCAGAATGGCGGCGCGTCCTTCGGCGCGGCCGGCTTTCTGGACGATATGGCGGTAGCCATTCCAGCCCAGTGCGGCCAGCAGGATGACGATGGCCAGGCTGACCAGGATTTCCAGCAGGGTGAAGCCGCGTGGCGGCAAGGGAGGGGCGAGCAGGGGGACAGACATGTTCATTCCGTAAAAGTCAGATAGAGAGGACGCCAGGCCCGCAGCGGACAACTGGCAGGAGCGCTGGCCGGACGGGCTGGCAAACGCACCAGTGCCTGCAGGGCCAGGATGGCGCCATGCCGGCCATAGCCGACGGCACTGAGACGATAGAGCGGGGTGGACGCCTGTTCCTGTGCAAGCCGGCCCGCAGTCTTGTGGTCCACCGGTGCCAGCCGTTCGATCAGATAGCGCGGTATCGGTACGCCGGGCAGGGCGCGGAACTGGCGTCCGGTGAATTGCCCGTAGGTAGCCGAGATTGCCCGGGCGCCGTGCAGCTGGGCCGGCTCCCAGCCGGCATGTTCGGGCTGGCCGACGCACAGGCCGGCGCCGGCGGCATCGGTGCGGCAGGCGCGCGCCGCGCCAAACTCCTCGGGATCGATGTGGCGGTGGTAGCGCAGGTCATCGCAGGCATCCTCCAGCGCCGCCTGGGCCGCCAGTCTGGCCTGGGCATGTTCGCGATGATTGCGCGCGCCGCGTTCCTCCAGCAGGAGCAGCGAGGTGGTGGCCACACCCAGCAGCATGATCACGCTCAGCAGCATGAGCGTGATCATCAGGGTGGCACCGTGCTGATGGTCGGGACGCGTCGCAATCTTCATTGGCGGAGCTCCGCAATCACCAGGTTGCGCAACATCACGGTGCCCTGGAACACCGCACGGCGCCGCTGTTCCTGGCCCGATTCGATGACGCGCCAGGCGGGATCGGAGCGGCGCGCGGGGAGGAAGAGGTCGTAAGCGCGCGCCTCGCTATCCTGCGGCGCAGGGCGTCGCTGCAGACCGCGCACCAGCAGCGCGATACGCACCAGCACCACGCGGTTCCAGGCATCGGCAGGCATGGATGAGGCGTCCAGCCAGCGGTCGGGACGTCCATCGTCGTCGCTGTCGATGGCGTAGCGCAACTGCATGGCTTCCACGCCACGGGCGATGGCATCGGAGGTCCAGGCACCGTTCTTGCCCTGGTAGCGGCAGCGCAGCTCGGGTTCATCGCCGGTGCCGGGGGCGATGAAATAGATGACCCAGTGGCGTGCGGCTTCTTCAAGCGGCTTCACCGGGGCCGGCGCGCCGCTGCAATGGCTGAGCTGGGCATGGCTGCCGCGCGGGGCGCCGAAGAAGCCCAGCATCAGCAGGTCGCTGCGGTTGACGCCATCGCCGGTACTGCTGCCGAAGCGTCCTGCGGCCGGATCGAGTGCATCGGCCTGGCGGCTGTCATCCAGGCCGCGCAGGCCGGCCAGCAGGGCCGGCGGCGCGCCCTCGGGGAGACTCTCCACAGGCAGGTGGCCAGCCTGGCGCAACACCTGCTGCAGGTGATCCAGGGCCACCCGGCCAGTCTCCTCGACGCGTCCGGCGTCATCCATCTCCTGATAGGCTGTGCGCGCCTGCTGCAGCAGGGTGCCGGCAACCAGCACCACCAGCAGGCCGACGGCCAGCGCGATCATCAGTTCGACCAGCGTCAGCCCGGCTTCCTGCAGGCGCCGCATTCGGATCGGGAGGGACAGACGGGACAGCATCGTCAATGTCCCAGGGTCAGGCTCAACAGCGGTGTCGTGCCACCGGCAGCAGGACTGCCCGTAGCGAGGCGGCGCCAGGCCATTTTCAGGACCACCGGACTGTGCTCCAGTGCGTCGCAGCGCCAGTCTTCCGGCGCTGCGCGCTGGCCGTCACGGCAGACCGTGACACGGACATGGGGGAAGTCGCGTACCAGCCTGCCACTCCAGTCGGCCAGGCTGGCCAGGGCGAAATCAGTCGGGCTGCAGGCGGCCTGTTCGCAATCGGCAGGGGCGCTGAGCGGTTTGCCGGTGGTGAGCGAAAACAGTAGCGCATCGGATGGGGCGGTGCCAGCCGGCAAGGCCGCGCGCAGTTCGGCCAGTTCTTGCGCCATCAGCGTGGCGCGCGCATGCAGGCTGCTGTCGCGGCTGCTGCGCAGCGCATGCAGTTGCAGCATGGCGATGGCCAGGGCACCAGTGCCGATGACCAGCATGGCCACCAGTACTTCCATCATCGAAAAACCACGGGAGCGACCACGCATGGGAAATCCTGCAAGGGAAAGCCCGCGAGTCTAGGGAAAAAGGAAACGCCGCTCCAGCAAAAGCCCGAATCAGTCTGCCGCCATCGAAAACTTCAGAAGGAAGAGCCCGGTTGCTTGAGGAATTCGACTTCCTCCGGCGTGCTGTCACGCCCCAGGATGCGATTGCGATGCGGGAAGCGACCGAAACGTTTGATCACGGCATGGTGACGTCGCGCATAGTCGGCATAACCGTCAAAGCTCGGCCTGTCCTCGCCGCTGGCGGCCTTGGCCAGGCTGCCCATGAGTTGCACCACATACTCCTGGTCGTCCAGGTCTTCGGCATGTTCCAGCGGCAGGTAGACGAAGACCCGGGCCAGCGGCGGCAAGGCGGCGTCCAGTCCCATGGCCAGCGCCAGGTGGCTGCACTGGCGCGCCAGCGCATCGAAGGCGAAGGCCTGGGGGGTATCGCGGTAGATATTGCGCGGCATCTGGTCCAGCAACAGGATCAGGGCCAGCATGCTGCGCGGGGATTCGGTCCAGTCGTCGAGCTGGTTGGCGGCTGCCTGCTGCACCAGCGGTTCGAAGCGGGTGCGGCATTGGGCGTCGATGTCGGGGTTCTTGCTCCACCAGAGCTTCTTCTGGCGTTCGGCCACCTGATGCGCGGGGAGCTGCTCCCACTCGGGACCGAACCAGAAGTCCAGTAGCGCGTCGACGCCGGCGTGCGGGCTCATTCGGCCAGCACCGTGATCTGCACGTCGCCCAGCGTGACTTTCTGGCCGGCGGTGATCTTGCAGGTCTTGCGGGTTTCCTGCTTGCCGTCGACCTTGACCTGGCCATCGGCTACCAGCTGCTTGCCGGCGCCGCCGCTGTCGCACAGGCCGCAGAGTTTGAGCAATTGGTTGAGCTCGACGTAGGGATGGCCTTGCAGCGGGAAGGTGATCTTTTGCATGTTTTCTCTCGGAAATGCCGCCCGCATCAGGCGCGGGGGGAGCGGTACGGTACGCCGCTCAGGGCGTTTTGTCCAGACCGTGTTCCACAGCATACACGGCAATCTGCACGCGGCTGCTCAGGTTGAGCTTCTTGAGGATGTTTTGGACATGAATCTTCACTGTACTTTCGGCCACGTCCAGGCTGCGGGCGATCTCCTTGTTGCTCTGGCCCCGTGCGACGCAGCGCATGGTGTCACGTTCGCGCGCGGTCAACTTTTCCTTCATATCGCCTGAAACCGCCGGTCTGGCGGCCCGGAACTGCATCACCAGCTTGGCCGTCATCGCCTCCGAGATCACCGGCTCACCGGCGGCGGCCCGCTTGATGGCCTGCACCAGGTAATCGGCTTCGATGTTCTTGAGCAGATAACCGGCCGCGCCATTGTGCAGTGCCGTGCTGAGGTCCTCTGCTTCTTCTGACACCGACAGCATCAGCACAGCCGTCTCAGGCAAATCCTCCACGATCAACTGCATCGCCTCCAGGCCCGACAGGCCGGGCATGTTCAGGTCCATCAGGACCACGTGGGGACGCAGCTGACGGGCGCGCTTGACGCCATCGAGGCCATCGACGGCCTCGCCCACGACCTCGAATTCAGGATGGCGTTGCAGCAGGAGGCGCACGCCGCTGCGAAAGAGGGTATGGTCATCGACCAGGAGAATACGGATGCTCATGCGGCGACTGCTCCATTGAAAATTCGATACTGCGTTCAGGCGACCAGCCGTTCCTCCCGCATCAGCCTGACGGTAATGCGGGTGCCGGTGCCGGGCTGGCTGGCGATGTCCAGATGCGCGCCCAGCCGTTCGGCGCGCTCCTGCATGATGCGCAGGCCCACGTGTTCGCTGCCCTTGGTGCGCGCCTGGTCGAGCTGGAAGCCGTGGCCGTCGTCGCTGACCGTGAGGCAGAAGTCGCTGCCATTGTCGACCTCGATCCTGGCCCGGCTGGCCTGGGCATGCTTGCGGATGTTGGAGAGGGCTTCCTGCAGGATGAACAGCACCTGCAATTGCTGTTCCGGCGCCAGCGGCGGTCCGTCTCCGGCGATCTCGATGTGAGCCTCCAAGCCGCTCTGGCGCTGCAGTTTTTCGACCGCCTTGCGCATCTCGGATTCGAGGTCGCTGCCCTGCAGACGGCTGCGGAAGTTCAGCAGCAGCTCGCGCACGTCTTCGTAGTTTTCCTGCACCCCGGCGCGCAGCAGGGGCGCGATGTCACGGATTTCACCCAGGTTTTCGCGGGCCAGCGAATCTTCCAGCATCTGCACCTGCAGGTTCAGGAAGTTCAGGCCCTGGGCGATGCTGTCGTGCAGCCCTTGCGCCATCAGGTTGCGCTCGTGGGAGACCGCGAATTCCTTTTCGCGCGCAATCAGACGCTGGTTCTCGATGGCCGAGCCCAGGTGCCGGCCCAGGGTTTCCAGCAGTCGGCGTTCTTCTTCGCTGACCTGGCGTTCGCGCGAGAAATGCAGCGAGAAGCTGCCGACGACCTGTTCGCGCACCTGGATCTGGAAGATGCCCAGCGATACCGCGCCTTCTTCCTGGCAGCGATAGCGGCGCTGCTGGTCCAGTTCGCGGAAATCGCGCACCAGGATGATGCCCTGCGAGGTCGCGGTGCCACAGAGGCAATCACCGACTTTGAGGCAGCGCTCTTCATCGATGATGCGTTCGGAAATGCCTTCGTGCACCGCGATATACAGGTTGCCGCGTTCATCGAGGATGCGCACCGTGCCGCCATCGGCCTGGAGGCGCTGCATGATGCGGCGCAGGAACCCGCTGCACAGCGCCTCGATGGCATGTGCCCCGGAAAGGAAGTCGGTGATTTCATAGAGCGTGCCAACTTCTTCATTCTGCTCGCGCAAGCGTGCGGTTTTATCGGCGACCCGTTCTTCCAGGGTGCGATGCACTCCCTGCACGTGGTCGGCCATCTGGTTGAAGCCTTGCGCCAGTTGACCGAACTCATCTTCACTGTCGATGGCCAGCCGCACGTCCAGGTCGTTTTGCGACATGCGCGCAATCCCCGCCTGCAAGCGCCGCACCGGACCGACGATCCACAGGTAGAGCAGGTAAAGCACGGCGATGCTGGCGGCCAGCGCCAGGAAGATCAGTGCCGTCTGGCACAGCCGCAGCCAGGTGGTCTTGCCGGTCAGGTCTGCTTCCACCAGGGCCACCAGCAGGTTGATCTCGCCTACGAAATCGGGCAGTTCCTGCAGGTACTGCGCCAGCGCCTGCTGGCGTTGCTGGCGATCGTCCGCCTGCAACACATCCCTGGCATGGACCTGCATATGCTGCTGCCACTGGCCTTGTACCTGCAGCAATTGCTCATGGATGGGTCCGCGCGGCGGAACGAAGCTGGGCTGTCCGGCTTGCCCGGTCTGCAGTACTTCCAGGATCTGGCTGAAGCGCTCGATCTCGTGCAGCACGGTGTTGCGCGCCTGCTGGTGTTCCAGCGCCAGACCTAGCTGGTAGGAGCGCATGCGCAGGCTACCGGCTTCGTTGATGACGGTGCCGCCTCCTTCCAGTTGCCAGGACAGCAGCAGGGTATAGCCGATGGCCGTCATGGTCAGGCCCAGGCCGACCAGGGTCATCAGCAGGATGCGGAAGGTCAGCCGCTTGTGGGGCGGCAAGGGCAGCAGTGGGGCGGTGAGAGAGGGCATGACGGTTCCGGGCGGCGCGCAAGCAGGCAGTCTATGCCTTCGCGGGGTGAAAATCATGGGGGTGAAGTCAACTTTCCTTCACTTATCGCATGCTTGTTCTGCGGTGTCGCTGCAGCGCGTTATCCCCCCGTTTGGGACATGAAGCGGATGATCTTGCGCGGCTGTTCCTGAAATTCATGGCGTTCCGGCTTCAGTTCGATGGCCAGGCGGATGGCCTCTTCCAGGCCCGCATCATCGATGCCGGCGCGCAGTAAAGGACCTAGCTCGACCTTCGCCTCCTGGCCCAGGCACAGATAAAGCGTGCCATCCACCGACAGGCGCACGCGGTTGCAGGTAGCGCAGAAATGCTGGCTGATGGGCGAGATAAAACCGATGGTCCCGCCCCCATTGCTACGCTGCCAGTAGCGCGCCGGTCCGCCGCCCAGCTCGGCGGCCAGCGGCTGCAAGCCAAAGCGCGCGACCAGTTGCTCGCGGATCGGGCCGATGTCGACGGTGCCGCTGTGGCGGCCGGTCTCGCCCATGGGCATGGCTTCGATCAGGCGCAGGATGAACCCCTGGTCGAAGCAGAACTCGGCCATGCGCGGGATTTCATCTTCATTGACCCCGCGCAGCACCACCATGTTGACCTTGATGGGCGCGAAACCCGCCGCCTTGGCCGCAGCCAGCCCGGCCATGACGCTTTCCAGGCTGTCGCGCCCGGTGATGCGGGTGACGCAGGCGCGCTCCAGGCTGTCCAGGCTGACGTTGATGCGCGTCACGCCCGCCGCCCGCAAGGCCACAGCGTGCTTGTGCATCTGCGTGGCATTGGTGGACAAGGACAATTCCTCCACGCCCGGCAGTGCCGACAGTTGCGCAGCCAGGACCGGCAGGTGGCGCCGTAACAGCGGCTCGCCACCGGTCAGCCGCACGCGGCCCACGCCCAGACGGGCGAAGGCAGCGATGACGCGGCTGATCTCGTCGAAGCCGAGCCAGTTGGCCGGCTCCTCGAAGCCGTTAAATCCCTTGGGCATGCAGTAGCTGCAACGCAGGTCGCAGCGATCGGTGACCGACAGCCGTACATAGCTGATGCGGCGGCCGAAGCGGTCCTGCAGGACCGGGCGATCGGCGGGTATAGAGGGGAAGGGCATGATGGTTCAGCCAGTCAGTGTCATTGCACCAGCGGCGTGCCGGCGCCCGGCAGGTCGATGCCGGAGATGCGGGCGCGGCCGACCAGCAATTGCAGGTACTGGCGCACGGCGCGGTCGAAGCTGGCGCGCTGCAGGGCCCAGGCGATGTTCTCGCGCACGGCCTCGAAGGGCAACGCCTCGCCGTCTGACTTGCGGCCGAGCTGGACGATGTGCAGGCCGAAGCGACTTTCCACCAGGCGCGGCAGGATGCTGCCGGCCTGAGCGGAAAAGACGGCCTTTTCGAATTCAGGTACGCAGGTGCCGCGCGTGATCTGGCCCAGGCTGCCGCCGTGGGCGCCGGAAGGACAATTGGAATTTGCGGCAGCCAGTGCCGCGAAGCGCTGCGGTTGCGCCAGCAGCTCGGCCAGGACCGATTCGGCATGCAGGCGCAGCGCTTCCAGGTCTACCCCTTCCGTGACCTGGAAGAGGATATGGCTGACCTCGGCCAGTGCGCCCACGGTGAAGCGTTCCGGTGCGGCCTGGTAGTGGCGCCGACATTCTTCCTCGTCCGGCACCGGTGCATGGACTTCGTGTTGCAGCAGGGCTTCGATGCGGACGTCTTCGTCGGCTTCTGCCAGGTCCAGTTGCTGCGCCTGTTCCAGCAGCAGTCGGCGCAGCACCAGCGTGGTCATGGCGGCTTGCAGATCCGGTTCCTGCTCATCGCGGGCGGCCAGTTCCTGCGCCATTTCAGCGTCGCTCAGTTCGTAGTCGTTGACGATCACGGGCATGGTGATTCTCCTCGTTCAGCGCGGACGCACCAGTTGCCAGGCGCGGCTCAGATAGGTGACCGAAGCAAAGCCGCTCCAGACGTGCACCAGTCGAGTGAAGGGGAAGATCACGAAGAGCGTCAATCCCATGAAGAGGTGCAGCTTGAACAGCAGCGGTGCGCCCTCGATGAAGCTGGCAGCGTCGCCGCGCAGCGTGATGATGTGCTGGGCCCAGGTCATCAGCAGCACCATCATGTGACCATCGCGATGCTGGGCCGATTCGGCGATGGTGGACAAGCCCAGCCCCAGCGTAACCAGCAGCCACAGCAGCAGGAGCTTGTCGGATGGGCGGGTGACGGCGGCGATGCGCGCATCGGTCCAGCGGCGATGGATCAGGATCAGCAAGCCCAGCAGGCAGAGCGTGCCGAATACGCCACCGGCGCCCATGGCCACCGCTTGCTTGAAGCTGTGCGTCACGCCGATGGCATCCCACACCGCCACCGGAGTGAGCAAGCCCACCAGGTGACCAAAGAACAGCCCCAGCACGCCCACATGGAACAGGATGTTGCCCAGCCGCAGACGACCGGCGTGCAGCAGTTGCGAAGAGTCGCTCTTCCAGGTGTACTGCTCGCGCTCGAAGCGCACCAGGCTGCCCAGCAGGAATACGGCCAGCGCGATGTAGGGATAGATCCCGTAGAGGAATTGATGCAGGTAATTCATGATGATCTCCCGATTCAGGCGAATGGATGGGCTGGGCTCAGTGACCGGCCTGGCGGGCCGGCGGCCGGGGATGGAAGTGCAGTGGCTGCACGCCGCCGATTGCCGGCTTGAGCAGCGGTTCCACGCCATCGGCACCGGGACCGAAGACTTCCATGGCTTCATCCATGTCGCGCACGGGCGGCTCATCCTGTTCGCGTGGTTCGACTTCGGTCAGCGTGGTCAGCAGCAGGAACAGGCTGGCGTAGGGACTGTCCCGCTTCTGTAGCCGCATGCCGATGGCGGCCAGCACGTGGATGGCTTCACCCAGCAGGTTCTCGGCCGTGGTCGGTTCCAGCAGGCTCAGGAATTCCAGGAACAGCGGCACGTAGTCGGGCAGCTCGGTCTCGGCCGGCTCCACGCCATGGGCGCGGTATTGGTCCAGCAGATCGACCATGGCCTGGCCACGGTCGCGGCTTTCGCCGTGGACGTGCTCGAACAGGTGCAGCGAGAGCGCATGGCTGCGGTCGAAGGTATCGACATACGCCTCCTGCAAGTCGATTAGGGGCGTGCCGGCCAGATGATCCAGCAGCGGCTGCAAGACGCTCCGGTGGGCCGGTTCGGCTTGCAGTGCTGCGCCGATCTCGGGCAGGGCCGCGATCAGGTCCGGTTGCGGATAGCTCATCAGCGCCGAGACGATGCGGTAGAGCGGCACGGCCTGGGCGCAAGGGTGAAGGTCGTTGGGCATGGTGTGGTCTCCGTTCATTCGGTGAGGGCGGTCTTCTTGCGCGACTTGGGCATGTCCACGAAGATCACGCTGCCTTGCGGCTTCTTGCCGAACAGGCTGCCCTCAGAGACACCGCCGGAGCAGCCGTTGCCGAAGGTGAAGCCGCAACTGCCCTTGTCGTTGAAGCTGTCTTCCACCATTTCCTTGTGCGAGGACGGCACCACGAAGCGGTCTTCATAGTTGGCGATGGCCAGGGTCTGGTACATGCCCTCGACCTCGGCCGGCGTCAAGCCGACCTGCTGCAGCACGGCGTCATCTTGCTGGCCGTGCACGGTCTCGGCGCGCTTGTAGGCGCGCATGGCCAGCAGGCGTTCGAGGGCGCTCAGGATGGGCGCTTCCTTGCCGGCGGTCAGCAGGTTGGCCAGGTAGCGCACCGGGATGCGCAGCGACTTCACATCGGGGATGATGCCGGTCATGCCCATGTGGCCGGCCTCGGCGGCCTTCTGGATGGGCGACAGCGGCGGTATGTACCAGACCATCGGCAGGGTGCGGTATTCCGGGTGCAGCGGGAAGGCGATCTTCCATTGCATCGCCATCTTGTACACCGGCGATCTGCGGGCCGACTCCAGCCAGCTCTCGGCAATCCCCTGGCGGCGCGCCTCGTCAATCACGGCCGGGTCGTGCGGATCGAGGAAGCAGTCCAGTTGCGCCCGGTACAGGTCCTGTTCATCGGCCACCGAGGCAGCCGCTTCGATCTTGTCGGCGTCATAGAGCAGCACGCCAAGGTAGCGGATACGGCCCACGCAGGTTTCCGAGCACACGGTCGGTTGGCCGGCTTCGATGCGCGGATAGCAGAAGGTGCATTTCTCGGCCTTGCCGGAGCTCCAGTTGTAATAAATCTTCTTGTAGGGGCAACCGGAAATGCACATACGCCACCCGCGGCACTTGTCCTGGTCCACCAGCACGATGCCGTCATCCTCGCGCTTGTAGATCGAGCCCGAGGGGCAAGAGGCCACGCAGGCCGGGTTCAGGCAGTGTTCGCACAGGCGCGGCAGGTACATCATGAAGGTCGATTCGAAGGTGCTGTGCATTTCCTTCTGCACGCCCTCGAAGAGCGCATCCTTGCTGCGCGCGCTGAATTCGCCACCGAGGTCGTCTTCCCAGTTGGGGCCCCAGGTGATCTTGTCCATCTTCTTGCCGGTCAGTACCGACACCGGCCGCGCCGTCGGCGGAGTGGCCATCAGCGGGGCTTTTTGCAGGTGGTCGTAGTCGTAGGTGAAGGGCTCGTAGTAATCGTCGATGGACGGCAGGTTGGGATTGGCGAACAGATTGGCCAGGATGCGCAGCCGGCCACCTTGTTTCGGTTCGAGCTTGCCGCTGGCGTTGCGCAGCCAGCCGCCGTTCCACTTCTTCTGGTTTTCCCATTCCTTTGGATAACCGATGCCGGGCTTGGTCTCGACGTTGTTGAACCAGGCGTATTCCACGCCATCGCGGCTGGTCCAGACGTTCTTGCAGGTCACCGAGCAGGTGTGGCAACCGATGCACTTGTCCAGGTTGAGCACCATCCCCACTTGTGCGCGAATTCTCATGATGCAGTCCTTTCTTGCTTGTCGCCATCCAGCCAGTCCACCTTGTTCATCTTGCGCAGGACGATGAATTCATCGCGGTTGCTGCCGACCGTGCCGTAGTAATTGAAGCCATACGACAGCTGCGCATAGCCACCGATCATGTGGGTGGGCTTGAGCACCGCCCGCGTGACCGAGTTGTGGATGCCGCCGCGCTTGCCGCTCAACTCCGCACCGGGGGTATTCACGATCTTCTCCTGCGCGTGATACATCAGGCACATGCCGCCCGGGATGCGCTGGCTCACCACCACGCGCGCGCTCAGCGTGCCGTTGCTGTTGAAGACTTCCACCCAGTCGTTGTCCACCAGGCCGGCCGTACGTGCGTCGTCTTCGGAGATCCACACGTGCGGCCCGCCGCGGCTCAAGGTGAGCATGCGCAGGTTGTCCGAATAGGTGGAGTGGATGCCCCACTTCTGGTGTGGCGTGAGGAAGTTGAGCACGATTTCCTTTTCGCCATTGGGCTGTCGGTTGAGCATCGGCGCTACCGTCTTGGTATCGACGGCCGGTTTGTAGACGCACAGGCCTTCGCCGAAATCCAGCATCCAGCGGTGATCCTGGTAGAACTGCTGGCGACCGGTGAGGGTGCGCCAGGGGATCAGTTCATGCACGTTGGTATAGCCGGCGTTGTAGCTCACTTCTTCCGATTCCAGGCCGGACCAGGTGGGCGCCGAGATGATCTTGCGCGGCTGCGCCTGCACGTCGCGGAAACGGATCTTGTCGTGTTCACGCCCCTGCGCCAGGTGGGTGTGGTCGCGCCCGGTGATCTTGCCCAGCGCTTCCCATGCCTTGACGGCGACGTGGCCATTGGTTTCCGGCGCGAAGGAGAGAATCATCTCGCAGGCGTCGATGGCACTGTCCAGGCGTGGTCGGCCCTGGCTCACGCCAGGTTCGGTCACGCGCTTGTTCAGGGCAGCCAGTTCACCCACTTCATGGCCGGTCTGCCAGTTGATGCCCTTGCCGCCGTTGCCCAGCTTGTCCAGCAGTGGGCCGACCGAGGTGAACTTCTTGTAGATGTCCTTGTAGTTGCGTTCCACCACCACGAAGTTGGGGGCGGTCTTGCCGGGGATGAGGTCGCACTCGCCCTTTTTCCAGTCCTTCGGCTCGAAGGGCTGGCCCAGTTCACCCGGGGTATCGTGCATCAGCGGTTGCAGCACGATGTCGCTGCGGGTGCCGAGATACTCGCCACCGATCTCGCTGAACTTTTTGGCGATGCCCTTGTAGATCTCCCAGTCGGTCTTGCTCTCCCATAGCGGCTGCACGGCTTCGGACAACGGATGGATGAAGGGATGCATGTCGGAGGTGTTCAGGTCATCCTTTTCATACCAGGTGGCCGTGGGCAGCACGATGTCGGCGTACAGGCAGGTGGTGCTCATGCGGAAGTCCAGCGTCACCAGCAGGTCCAGCTTGCCTTCGGCGGCTTGCGCGCGGTACTTGACCTCGCTGGGCTTGATGGCTTCGTCGGGATCGTCGAACAGGGCGTTCTGGGTACCCAGCAGGTACTTGAGGAAATACTCGTGACCCTTGCCGGAACTGCCCAGGATGTTGGAGCGCCAGACGAACATGTTGCGTGGGAAGTTCTTCGGATTGTCGGGGTCGTCGCAGCTCATGTTGACGGTGCCCGACTTGAGCGCTTCCTTGAGGTAATCCTGCGGCGTCTGGCCCTTCGCGCGGGCGCTGTCGCAGATGTCCAGCGGATTGGTTTCCAGTTGCGGGGCCGAGGGCAGCCAGCCCATGCGTTCGGAGCGGGCGTTCATGTCGATCATGCTCAGGGAAGACAGCTTGTCCTGGTCCGTCGTGGGCGCAACGATCTCATTGATACCCAACTTTTCATGGCGCCACTGGCTGGTATGGGCATAGAAGAAGCTGGTGCCATTCATCTGGCGCGGCGGGCGCACCCAGTCGGTGGCGAAGGCCAGCGGTGCCCAGCCGAATTGCGGACGCAGCTTTTCCTGCCCGACGTAGTGCGCCCAGCCGCCACCGGACTTGCCGATGCAGCCGCACATCATCAGCAGGTTGATGATGCCGCGATAGATCATGTCGTTGTGGTACCAGTGGTTCAGCGCCGCGCCGACGATGACCATGCTCTTGCCTTGCGTGTCGTGGGCATTCTGCGCAAATTCGCGCGCCACCTGGATAACCAGTTCGCGTTTGACGCCGGTGTGCTTTTCCTGCCAGGCCGGGGTGTAGGGCACATCGTCGTCATAGCTGTGGGCGATCTCTCCCCCCAGGCCTTGGTCGACGCCGTAGTTGGCCATCATCAGGTCATGCACGGTCGCCACCAGCGCGGTGCTGCCATTGGCCAGGCGCACGTGGCGCACCGGTACCTGGCGCAGTGCCAGCGGCTGGGCATCGTCGCCGCCGAAATAGTTGAAGGCGACCGTGACCACCTCATCATGCTGCGCCACCAGCGAGAGCAGCGGATCGATCTCGCGGCCCGAATGGCCATCGCGGCTTTCCAGGTTCCAGCGGCCCACTTTGGCGCCATCATTGACCAGGCCTTCGCCCCAGCGGTAGCCGATGGAGCCGTTGGGGGCGACAATCTCTCCAGTGGCTGCATCGATGGCCAGCGACTTCCAGTCGGCATTGTTGGCTTCTTCGAGCTGCCCCGGCAATTGCGAAGCGCGCAGCAGGTGGTCCGGCAGGTAGTGGCCGTCACGCTGTACCAGCCGCACCAGCATGGGCATATCGGTGTATTGCTTGACGTAGGAACGGAAGTAGGCCGAGGGCTCGGCCTGGTGGAATTCCGTGAGCACTACATGGCCCATGGCCATGGCCAGGGCGGCGTCGGTACCTTGCTTGGGCGCCAGCCAGATGTCGCCGAACTTGACCATCTCGCCGAAGTCCGAGGACACCGCCACCGTCTTGGTCCCCTTGTAGCGCACCTCGGTATAGAAGTGGGCATCGGGCGTGCGGGTTTGCGGTACGTTGGAACCCCATACCATCAGGTAGGTGGAGTTGTACCAGTCGGCCGATTCCGGCACGTCGGTCTGCTCGCCCCAAATCTGCGGGCTGGCCGGCGGCAGGTCGCAGTACCAGTCGTAGAAGGACAGCGGCACGCCCCCGATCAGGCTGAGGTAACGCGCACCGGCCGCATAGGACACCATCGACATGGCCGGGATGGGCGAGAAGCCGATCACCCGGTCCGGACCATATTGCTTGATGGTATAGGCATTGGCGGCGGCGATGATTTCGTTGGCAGTATCCCAGTCGGCGCGCACGAAACCGCCCAGGCCGCGTATCGACTTGTAGCTGGCGGCCTTGGCGGCGTCGCTGGTGATGGCCGCCCAGGCCTCGACCGGGTCCAGGGTGCGGCGCGCTTCCTGCCACAGCTGCATCAGGCGCCCACGGATCATCGGGTATTTCACGCGTTGTGCCGAATAGACGTACCAGCTGTAGGATGCGCCGCGCGGACAGCCGCGCGGTTCATGGTTGGGCAGGTCGGGGCGGGTGCGCGGATAGTCGGTCTGCTGGGTTTCCCAGGTGATCAGGCCGTTCTTGACGTAGACCTTCCAGGAGCAGGAGCCGGTGCAGTTGACCCCGTGCGTGGAGCGCACCACCTTGTCATGCTGCCAGCGGCTGCGGTAGGCGTTTTCCCATTGGCGGTCTTCGTTGACCACCGCGCCATGTCCATCGGCGAAGGTCGACTTCACTCGTGACATGAACTTCAATCGGTCCAGAAAATGACTCATCGTGAATCCTCGGTTGCGTGGGTGAGCATCCCACCTGCGTTGACTGTAGGAAAGTGTAGGCAAGCCGCGCCGCTGCGCCTATTGGCCAGCTTGTGTGCCTGCCCCCTGCAGGCGGACTAGGCCCGACTAGTTCGAAAGAACTAGGGCCTGTTCACATTCAATCTGTGAGATGCGTTGCCCCCAGAAGGCGTGGTGGCAAGGCGCGCGTCAGGGCTGGTGGT